>DATDPG010000061.1 GCA_035292885.1 Bdellovibrionota bacterium
GGGGCGAGGCCGAGCGAGGGTTCGTCGAGAAGGAGAATCCGGGGCCGCATCATCAGCCCGCGGCCGATCGCCAGCATTTGCTGCTCGCCGCCGGAGAGCGTTCCCGCCGATTGCGACGCCCGTTCCTTAAGAATCGGAAAAAGCTCGTATACATGTTCAAGATCCTTGGCGATCCGCGGCCGGTCGTGGCGAAGGTAAGCGCCTAAACCCAAATTTTCCGCCACGGTGAGATTGCCGAAAATGCCGCGCCCTTCGGGAACATGAGCGACGCCCGATTTTACGGCCCGCTGAGGATCGCCGAAAGGGAGGAGGGTTCCGCGGATCCGTACTTCCCCCGCGCTGGGGCGGATCGTCCCGGAAATCGCGCGCAGCAACGTGCTTTTCCCGGAGCCGTTGGGGCCGATCAGCGTGACGATTTCCCCCGGCTGAATTTGAAGGGAAATACCCTGAAGCGCGTGAATCCCGCCGTAATGAACGTGGACGTCCTTCGCCTCCAGAACCGGCTGCACGGCGGGTACGGGATGGGCCTCGCGGTCATTCCGCAGCATAGCGATTCTTTTCTTCGTCTTTTCCCAAATAAGCTTCGATGACTTTGGGGTTTTTTTGAATCTCGAACGGTGTTCCCTCCGCGATGACAACGCCGTGGTCCATCACCGTGATGCGGTCGCTGATTTCCATCACGAGCTTCATGTCATGTTCGATCAAAAGAATCGTGAGGGAAAATTGGTCACGGATTCGCCGGATGGTTTTCATGAGGTCGATTTTCTCCTGGGAGTTCATTCCGGCCGCCGGCTCGTCCAGCAAAAGGAGCAAAGGTTTGGTGGCGAGGGCTCGTGCAATTTCTAACTTTCTCTGTTCTCCGTAAGGCAGGTTTCGCGCGGATTCATCCGCGCGGACCTCGAGGTCGAAAACCTTCAGCAGTTCGATCGTTCGTTGATGCACTTCTTGCTCGTCCTGCCAATAGAGACGGGTGCGGAAGATCGTCCCCCAAAGTCCGTATTCGTGCCGCAGGTGAAAGGCGATTTTCACGTTGTCGAGGACCGACAGATCTTTAAAAAGGCGGGCATTTTGGAATGTTCGGGTCAGGCCCATGGCCGCTATCTTGGACGGGCGCAATCCGCCGATGTCGGAACGGCTCAAATGGATCAAACCGGAATCCGCGCGATACACTCCGCTGACGATATTAAAGACAGTCGTCTTCCCGGCGCCGTTCGGCCCGATGAGGCTGATGATCTGGCCGGTATGAATGTCTAACCGGAAGTCGCTGACCGCCTTCAAGCCGCCGAAACTGAGGTTCACTGCTCGAAGCGAGAGAAGCGCGAAATCCTGACGGGGGGAAGTCACGCAGCTCCTCTCTTTGGCGTATTGCCGCCCAAGCCGAGTCTTACACGCAACGCCATGAGGAGTTGGGGAAGCTCCCGTTTTCCGAAGAGGCCGTTCGGACGCGTCAGCATCATGACGATTAAGAGAGCGGAATAAATAATCATACGGACATCCACCTTCGTGTACGTCTGCAGGGGGCGGAGAGCTTCGGGTAGAATCGTGAGGGCGGTCGCAGCCACGACCGATCCCGTAATGCTCCCCATTCCACCCAAGACGACCATGATGATGATTTCAAACGATTTCAAGAACGTGAACGTCGACGGATTGATGTAGGAGTAAAAGTGCGCGAAGAGGCCGCCCGCCAGTCCGGCAAAAAAGGAGCTGATCACAAAAGCGAGAACCTTGAATCGGGTCGTTTGGACGCCGACGGCTTCGGCGGCGATTTCGTCCTCCCGAATCGCCATGAAAGCTCGGCCGTGAAGGGAATGAGTCAGCCGGGAAACCACGAAGATGGTCAGGATCACCATTCCGAACACCCAGGCCGGCGTGGTGTAGTGAGGAACGGCCGTAAAACCTCGGGATCCACCGACAGCTTCGATGTTCAGAATAAAAACCCGAATGATCTCCCCGAATCCCAGCGTCACGATGGCCAAATAATCTCCGCGAAGACGAAGCGAGGGGAGGCCGACCACCCAGCCGCACGCGGCGGCCGCCAGGCCGCCGACGATCAACGACGCAAAGAAAAAGAGTTGGATGCAGAAGGTCGACAAGAAAGGGGAAAAAGAAGCCTCCAGCCACGGAAAGAAGTGGCCATTCCCGACGTAGTAGGTCAAGCACGCCGACACATAGGCGCCGACCGCCATGAAACCGGCGTGCCCCAGGGAGAATTGCCCCGCGATCCCGTTGATCAGATTCAAGCTGACCGTCAGAATCACGTTGATCCCGCAGAGCATGAGAATCATGAAGATGTATTCATCGAGACGGCCGGAGAGCCAGGTGATCAGGGGCAAGAAAAGGAGCGCTACAAGAAAAAAGCAGTTGGATTTCAGGCAGACCCGCATCACGTTTTCTCCGGGACTGACTTTCCGAATAGCCCCGCCGGCCGGGCGAGAAGAATCAGAATGAGAATACCGAAGGCAAGGGCGTCCCGATATGTGGAAGAGATGTAGCCGACGACCATTTCCTCCGAAAGTCCCATGATGAATGCCCCGACGACCGCACCGGGGAAATTTCCGATGCCTCCGAGTACCGCCGCGACGAACGCTTTGAGACCCGGCATAATTCCCATCAACGGATCGATTCGGGGGTACATCACGCCCACCAGGATTCCGGCGGCTCCCGCAAGGGCGGCCCCGGTCATGAATGTGTAAGCGATGATTCGGTCGGTCGGAATGCCGATGAGGCTGGCCGTCGTGAAATCGAACGATAGGGCTCGCATCGCCCTCCCGACCTTCGTGTGCATAATGAAATGGCGAAGGGCCATCATTAGCCCGAGAGAAACTCCGAAAATGAGGAGCTGCAGATTTGAAAGTTGAACCTGGCCGAACGAAGCGACGGGTTGCATTTCCACAAGCGTCGGAAAAAGTTTTGGATCCGGTCCAAAAATCAATTGGGCGGTGTATTCCAGGAAGAGGGAGACGCCGATGGCGGTGATCAGGGCGTTGAGTCTAGGTGCGCGACGCAACGGCCGGTAGGCAACACGTTCCATGACGAACCCAAGCGCGGCGCAGATCATCATCGTCAGAAGAAGGACGGCCGTGGAGAGCCCGAGGGAGGAATCGTTTGTAACGTGGAAGGCCCGGGCCAAGTAATACCCCGAAAACGCACCGATCATATAGACGTCGCCGTGGGCGAAGTTGATCAGACGGAGAATGCCGTAAACCATCGTGTAGCCGAGCGCGATCAGGGCGTAAATACTTCCGATGGCGAGACCGTTGAGGCAGTGTTGAAAGAGTTTTTCCACGTATCGACCCCCTTCAAGGAACGATCGTGTGGATCGTTTCTATCCGCTCGGATTAATCGTTTTCAGATAATTCCTTTTTCCGTTTTCGATTTTGATGATGACCGCGGATTTCGTCGGGTTCCGCTTCGCGTCCAGTGTGATTTTTCCCGTGGCCCCCATGTAGCCATTGGTATGGGCGATGGCGTCGCGGAGGTCGGCCCCCGAAAGGCTTCGCGCCCGTTTCATGGCTTCAGCCAGGACGCCCGCGGAATCGTAGGCCAATGCGGCGATGGTGTCCGGCACGGCTCCGTATTTTTGTTTGTATTCCGCGACGAACCCCTTGACGATCGGGTCTTCGCTGTCCGGCGAATAATGATTGGAGAAATAGGTTCCCTCCATCGATTTTCCGCCGATTTCAAAAAGTTTGTCGGAGTCCCACGCGTCTCCGCCGCCGAACGGCACGACGATCCCCAGTTCGCGGCCCTGGCGGATGATGAGGCCCACGTCGGTATAATAGCCGGGGACGAAGACGAAATCAGGCTTGGTCGCCCGAATCGCCGTCAACTGGGCTTTAAAATCGATGTCACCGGAACTATACGCCTCCTCGGCGACGATCTGGCCTCCTGAACCGACATATTTTTCCTTAAAGAACTGCGCGAGGCCGACGCTGTAGTCGCTTTTCAAATCCCGCAAAACGGCCGCCTTTTTCGAATGAAGCGTGTCGGATACGAACGTTGCTACGACGGAACCCTGGAACGGATCGATGAAACAGACGCGGAAGATATAGTCTCCAATTTCCGTCACTTTCGGATTGGTCGACGTGTGGCTGATCATCGGCACTTTGTGTGTTTGCGCGATGGGCGCCATCGCCAAAGATCGCGAACTCGCGATTTCGCCCAACACGGCGACCACTTTGTCCTGTGTAATCAGACGAGTCATGACCGCGGCCGCCTCTTCCGGTTTCCCCTGGTCGTCGTAAAAAACCATTCGAAGTTTGCGACCCGCCACGCCGCCGGCCCCGTTGATTTTCTCGAAAGCCATTTCAATGCCGTTCTTGGCCGAGACTCCGTATGTCGCCTCCGCTCCTGTCGTGGGACCGAGCGCTCCGACGACGATATCTCCCGTTGTCGATACCGCATTCGATCCGGATAGGGCCGAATCGTCTTTCTTTTTGCAGGAAGAAACGGTTGCAAGGAGAACAATAACGGATGCCGAGATCAGAAAATTCCGTGTAACCCGCATGAGCATGTTCGTCTATCGCTTCGGCCTAAGGCCGTCAACGGAATTTCGCTCTCGTGTACCGGTAAACTCGTATATCCTATAGGCAATTTGATCGACCTCATTGTTTCGGCCGTCACGAGCGCCGTCTCATTTGTCTTTCAGCTCTTGGATCCGAACCAACTCGAAGCGCTTCTGCTTTCGTGGGGCTGGCTCGGCTACCCGATCCTTTTTGGGATCGTTTTTGCGGAAACCGGCCTATTGGCCGGCTTTTTCTTTCCCGGAGACTCGCTTTTGTTCATCGCCGGTTTCGTGTCGAGCCGTGGAATCTTGAATATTCTTTGGTTAAACGTTTTGCTCATGGTGGCGGCCATCGTCGGAGACGGCGTTGGGTATTACTTGGGGAGAAAGAGCGGACCGAGAATTTTCCGGAGGGAAGAGTCGGTTTTCTTTAAAAAATCCCACCTGATCCGGACGCAGGAGTTTTATCACCGCCACGGCGGAAAGACGGTCGTTTTGGCGAGATTTATGCCCATCATCCGGACGTTCGCACCGTTTGTCGCCGGCATGGCGACGATGAGTTATCCCCGGTTTCTTTCCTATAACGTCTTCGGGGGTGTCGGCTGGGTCCTGTTGATGACGCTCTCCGGATTTTGGCTCGGGAACATCCCCGTCGTTCGGCGGAATTTCGAGCTTGTTGTAGTTTTAATCGTCGCGATCTCGTTTTTGCCTGTGCTCTGGCATGGATTGAGGCGCGGCAAAGCGCACGCTAAGGGGTCGTAGAATTCCCAGGAGCGAGCTTCTTCCAAAGAAAATATACAGGGATCCCCGTCAGAACGATCGCGAGGCCCGGCCACGTGGTCTGGGTCTTATAGACAGCCAAGACCATCACGATGACCGCGGCCATCGTGATATAAAGCAGAGGGATCCACGGATATCCGAACGCCCGGTAAGGTCGTTCGGCGTCGGGTTGCTTCCGTCTCAAAATGAAAAGACCGACGATCGTCATGATGTAAAAAATCAAAACCGAAAACACGACGTAGTCGAGAAGATTGCTGTAGAGATTGCCGTACTTTTCCATTCCCGATGTCGGATCGATGAGCGAGGCGCCGGTCGCGTCGCGCAGCCGAATTCGCGGAAGAATGAGGATCGATGCCCAGATCCCTTGAAGCCAAAGCCCCACTGCCGGGACATGTTTACGATTTAAGTTACCTGTGGGTTGGAAGAAGAGACGGTCCTTCGCCATGGCGTAATAAATACGTGCTCCCGCCAGGATGAGGCCGTTGTTGCAGCCGAATGTGGAGACCACGATGGCGACGGCCATAATCCAGGCTCCGGCGTCTCCGAAAATCGCATTCAGCGCCGCCGTCGCCACCCGATCGTCGGCAGCTTGCTGCATTTGGGCGATGGGTAACGTAGCGAGATACGCCAAGTTGGCCAGGAGATAGAGCAAGATGACGAGACCGGTTCCCGCCGCCAGCGAGAGGGGGACATTTCGGCGGGGATCTCGCACTTCGCCCGCCGTAAACGTTATGTTGTTCCACGCGTCGGCCGAGAAGAGCGAGCCGACCTGGGCGACGCAAAATGCGACGAGTAAACCGAATAACCCCGCCGAAGCCGAAATCGCCGGGATCGATTCAAAATCCGGAACAATGCTGGAGACGCCGCGCGGCAGCCACGGTTGCGTGAAATTGTCGGCGATCGCGCCGGCGTTTCGCCCGACGAATACGCCCAGGAGAATAAGAACGATAAGAGACAGCGTTTTCGCGGAAGTGAAAATATTTTGAATCCATTTCCCGACGGCGAGGCCCCGTGTGTTGATCTGCGTCAGGGCTAAGATCATGAGGATTCCGATCAGCTGTTGCGTGGAAAGGCTTACGGCATAGTTTCGAGAGAGATTGATGGGGGAGAGAATCCACGAAGTGGGCGAGATGGAGGGTACCAGAAGGCCGAGAAATCGTGCGAAAGCGACGGCCACGGCGGCGATGGTTCCGGTTTGAATGACGAGGAACATCGTCCAGCCGTACAGAAATCCCCAGAGCGGAGAATAGGACTCGCGTAAATAAACATATTGACCGCCCGCTTTCGGCATCATCGAAGCGAGTTCGCCGTACGAGAGGGCCGCGGCGAGTGTCAGGAAGCCTGTGACGGCCCAAACCAAGAGGAGCCAATAAGCGGATCCGAGTTGGCGGGAGATATCCGCCGAAACAATGAATATTCCGGATCCGATCATCGACCCGGCGACGATCATCGTCGAGTCCCAAAGCCCGAGGCCTCGGACGAACCCGGTCTTAGGATCTTCGGTTGCGCTTGACAAAAAAGGTATCCTAGCGAAAGGAGCCTTTCGGTCAATGCCCTCCATCGCGAAAGTCGTCCTTCATCCCCGAAAAGCCGGAGCCGCCATCGGCGGTCATCCGTGGGTATATGCGAATACGATTCAAGACGTGGATGGGCGGCCGAACGATGGCGATGAAGTCGCCGTGCACGCGCATGAAGGGGACCGTTTTATCGGGTACGGTCTCTTCAATTCTAAGAGCGACATTCGCATTCGCCTCTATTCATGGACGAAGGACGCGACGCTGACGAACGATCTCTTTCGACGCCGCATCGAAGATGCTGTGTACTATCGGGGCAAGCTGCTCGGTCTTTCGGACGCGAAAAGTGCCGTCCGGCTTGTGTTCAGCGAAGCGGACATGCTTTCGGGCCTGACGGTGGATCGGTACGGATCCGTGCTGGTCGTGCAAATGACGAGTCTCGCGCTCTCCAAGCGGCTCGACCTTTTGGTGAAAGCTCTGACCGAAATCTGTCGTCCGACAGGGATCTGTCTTCGGTCCGTATCGGAAATTTCGAAAAAGGAAGGTTTGGATTTGCCGGACCAGGTTTTGGCGGGGGAGATCCCGGATGAGCCGATTGTGATCCGCGATCGCGACCTTTTATTTGAAGTTTCTCTTCGTCAAGGCCAGAAAACCGGTTTCTATCTGGACCAGAGGGAGAATCGTTATGTAGTGGCGGATCTGGCGAAGGGGAGGGAAGTCCTCGACCTTTATTGTTACACCGGCGGATTCGCCCTCTGGTGCGCGCACAAGTTGGCGGCGTCGGTGACGGCGGTTGATTCCTCCGGTCCCGCGATTCTGCAGGCCAAATGGAACGCTGAACGAAACCAAATTTCCTCGGTTGAATTCATCGAGGCCGACGCCGTGGATTTCTTGAAGAGCCGGGCCGCATCGTCTTACTCCATGGTAATTTTGGATCCGCCGCGTCTCGCGTTTTCTCAAAGCACGAAGGAGCGGGCGCTGAGGATGTACCACCGGATCAATATCGAAGCGCTTCGGGTTCTCAAATCGGGCGGAATTCTCGTCAGCTGCAGTTGCTCCGGTCGCGTGACGCCCAGCGAATGGATTTCACTTTTGGCCGGAGCCGCCCGGCGATCGGGCCGCTTTCTTCAAGTGATTGAGGAGCGCGGCGCGGCTCGGGACCATCCTGTTTCGCCGCATTGTCCCGAGACACACTATTTAAAGTGTGTAATAGCGCGAATTTATTGAGATATGGAGAAGGTCGTCGGAGTAGACAAGTAGTAACATAAAAGGTACTATTTATGGGAAAGGTTCGAAGAGGTAATTATGTATTTATCAGCTGGATCGGAGATCATGGCCATCACGTTCATGTTTATAAGGACGGAAGGCAGGTTCTCAAGTTTGATCTGGACGAGCAAAAACCCATTTCGGGCACACCGACACGAAGACTATTAAAGTTGATTTTCGATCTCCAAGGAGAAGGAAAATTGTGAAGATTAAGGCGGTTCGACACAATAATCGGAAAAGAAGCTTTGAGATCTTTCTTGGAAAACGAAAGATGGAAATGCCTTATTCGCGACTCGATCTCCGGCCCTCTCCATCGGACGCACTCTTGTCTGTGATTCCCGATCCAGAACTGGGCAGCGAGGCCTTCACGTACACACTCGCATCGGGTCGCCAAGGGACGGTCCATGTCGACCAAGTCTTGGAGTATAACCGGGATCCGGAGTACCTCCGACAGATGCTCCTCTATAAATTGACTATCGCCGCCCAACGGGCCCTAAAACGAACGAAAGTGTCGAAACGAGAAATCATCCGCCGTATGCGGACTTCACCTACGCAGTTTTATCGGCTCTTGGACACCACGAACACGTCCAAAAGTATAGACGAGATGGTGCGATTATTGGCTGCATTGGATCAGACCGTGGATTTGGTGTCCGGCCAGGCCGCGTAAAAAGGAGACACAGTGACGAATCTTCAGGAACAGTACGCCCCCCAAAGCATTTGTTTCGGCTGCGGACCCGCGAACAAAAAGGGGCTTCAAATCAAAAGCCGCGTGGAAGGGGAGGAGGTTTTGGCTACCTGGACGGCGGAAAAACACCACGAGGCGTTCGACGGAATGCTGAGCGGCGGGATCACGGGAACGCTTCTCGATTGCCACAGCAATTGGACGGCGGCTTACTCTTTGATGAAGCAGTCCGGGGCGTCGAAAGTTCCGACGACCGTGACGGCCGATTATCACGTCAAGATGCTGCGACCGGTTCCGACAAGCGGACCGGTGACGTTGCGAGCCAAAGCGGTGGAAATGAAAGAAGACCGCGCCGTCGTCGAAGCATCGCTCGAAGCGGGCGGCAAAATTTGCGCAACGTGCCGCGGGACATTTGTGGCCGTGAAACCGGGACATCCGGCGTACGGAAGATGGTAAAGACCGCGCTGACCCTTCTTGTGCTTCTACCCTCCGCCGCGTGGGCGGAAATGTGGACCGTTCGGCTCGATCCCGCGGCGACGTCGATTCAATTCATTTTAGGCGCGACGATGCACAAGGTGAACGGGACGTTTAAACTTAAGGAAGGCGAGATCCGCTTCGATTCCAAAACGGGAAAGGCCGAAGGCAAAATAGCGGTGGATGCCGCAAGCGGAGATACGAAGAACAAAGGAAGAGACAAGAAAATGCACAAGGAGGTCCTCGAGTCCGCGAGCTATCCGGATTTTGTCTTTGTTCCCGAACGAATCGATCGGCCTTTTTCACCGCCCGAAAAAGCTGAATTCAACCTTCAAGGGACCCTCAGTGTTCATGGGGGAACGCACGCGGTGACGCTTCCGGTGAGCGTAGAGTTTAAGGACGGAAAACTGCACGCAAGAACGAGTTTTGATATTCCTTACGTGGAATGGGGGATGAAGGACCCCGGCGTCTTCATCCTCCGCGTGGATAAAAAGGTCTCCGTCACCGTCGAGGCATCGGCGGATTTGAGGAATTAGATTCAGTGTTATTTCGTCTCGCGTCCCTAGAATAATCTGAAAGCAAGTCGGAGATCGCCTCCGTAAGTTTCGTCACATCAACGGGTTTAGGTACATGGGCTTGGTATCCCTCTGAAAGAGCGAGTTGGACGTCCGTTTCGGCGGCGTACGCCGTCAGCGCCAGAGACGGCGTGTCCCCGCCACGATCCTTCGGCAGGCTTCTCACATCGCGCATGAGCGAGCAGCCGTCCTCCCCCGGCATTCCGATATCGCTCACAAGGACATCCGGTCTGTATCTCGAAAGCGATTGAAGGGCTTCGCGCGCCGATGCCGCAGTTATGACTTCGATCCCATAGGTCTTGAGGCATTCCGCGAGCGCAACCCTTCCGTCTTCTTCGTCGTCCACAACCAGTACACGCAAACCCTTCAGGCTCTTAGCGCCGCGCAGTTTCACTTCAACTTGATTCGCTGACATCAAGGTAGAGACGTTCGCCGGCCTCGGTCGTTTTGAATCTGTCGTAAGGGGGAGCGTAATCGCGAATGTCCACCCTTTTCCTTTACCGTCACTTTCCGCCCGCGCGTTTCCCCCATGCGCCCGCACAATATTTTGTACGATGGCGAGGCCGAAACCTAACCCTCCGAATGTTCGAGTGGTCGTACCATCGGCTTGCGTCTCGACCCCTATCCCTGAGCCGGATACTTGAATCTCAACTTGGTCGCCGGTCGTATGGATTCGAGCGCCTTTTGAACAACGGTGCGCAGTTCCACGTCGACTTTTTCCAACGAAAGCTTACCCGACATGATCCGCGACACGTCGAGCAGATCGTCGATCAATTTTTCCTGCGCTTTGGCGGACTGCTCGATCATTTCGGCCGCTCTTTTTACTTGTTCCGGATTCGCCATTCCCCGACGGATCATTTGCGCCCAGAGCAGAATCGAGTTGAGCGGCGTACGCAATTCGTGCGAAAGAGTCTCAAAAAAGAGATCCCTCGTTTGGAGGCGGCTCGACATACGCGCTAATTCATGCGCGATATCCCGCGGAGGAGCCACGATGTCGATCACTCCCGACGAGACGGCGCTCTGAGGCATGCCGGCGGATGCGGCGGACTTCGGTTCCTGCGCGATGGCGATCCCCCCGGTCCCCTTGATCGCCCGTATTCCGCTCGTGCCGTCGGAACCTGTTCCCGAAAGGATGATGCCGATGGCCCTTTCCTTCTGATCATCGGCGAGGGATTTAAAAAAAATATCGATCGCGTCGGGAGGTTCTGGATGCAACTTCGGCCGGACCGACGATTTCAAGACTCCGGACGAAAGGGTGACCACGGTGTTGGGTTGAATGACATACACATGGCGGGGCTCGACGCGCAGGTTGTTCTTAATGGCGGAGACGGGCATCTTTGTGGCCCGAGCCAGGATTTCTGCCGTTGCCCTGGCGTGCGTGGGATCGAAGTGCTGGATCACCACGAATGCCATATGCGTCCCTTTGGGAATCGCCGAGATTAACTCTTGCAAAGCTTCCAGGCCGCCCGCCGAAGCTCCGATTCCGACGATAGGAAAGTCTTCTTTTTTCAACGCGAGACCCTCTGAAGCGTTATTAGGCGTACGTTGCTCCGAAACACTTTATTTGGCAATCATAGGTTCTCTCAAGTCTTTCGCGCAACGTGCGTTCGCGGTGGGGTGTCTGGGGTATTCGCCGTGGCCTTCCTTCGCACACGTAAAGGGGGAACAGCTTTAAGAGAATATCAATGTAATCAAGATCGGCACCATCAGCGACAAGACGACACCATTCACAACGGCGAGAAAGGCGTATTGCCTCCCCGAGCAAAGGGAGATGACGCCCAAAGCGGAATTCATGCTTGAAGCGCCCGCTGTGGCAATAGGCCCCAGAGGTCCGAATACGCGGGCGATGCCCGGAGACAGTGCAATGCTCATCGTCTCTCGAAGGAGATTTACAAGAAGCGTGACCAAGGCGAGAGTCGGACCCGCATACATCCCCACAAGCACGGAAGAAAGAGTGTAATAGCCGAAGCCCGAACACGCGGCGATCGCTTCGCGGACATCCATTCCGGGCAGAAACAAAACCACAAACAAAGCGCCTGCAATCGTGCCGATGACGTTGGAGAGGGGCAATAGAAGAATGAAAGGTCCGGCTTTCCGAAAGTTTATCCAGACCGCTCGGTCCGCTCCAATCGCTGCGCCGCTGAAAAACACCACGAGAAAAATCGCGTAGCCGATCAGACCTTGGACCCACGATCTCGGTATGAGGACTAAACCGCTCCACGCGACACCGGCGCCCAACAGCAGAGCGCCTCCAATCGGCAACATCGAAACAAGCAATTCTCGACCCAAACCCGCTCGAGAAAAAGAAAGCCGGGCGCCCTCGGTAGCAAAAAGAGGAGTGTCGCGCAATCGGAATAATCTTCGAAACAGGAAATGCTGCACGAAGACCGCCATGAACGCACTCCCAACCATCGCGGCTGCCGCGAGGAAGAAGGCTTTAAGGGCAAGTAGTCCGAGTTCCCATGTAAACGGTTGCCTTGTCCCAAATGAAAATCCCACGGTGAAGACGAGTAATGCGACCGACGGCAGCAGGCTCTTTTCTGCCCCGCGGACAAAATGCCCGCCTCCTTTGCCGCATCGTGTCCCGAACGTCCCCGCTCCAAGACCCAACAGAAGTCCTACAAGTAATACACTCATTTTTTGTCTTCGATCATCCCCCGAACGGATGTTCCTTTACATGGGGCGTGCCATCCGATGCCGATTCGGAAACCCGCCACCCACAATGAAACTTAATGTCTACGGTCATAGAAACCGGGGCAAATATCCCCGCACATTTGCGCGAAATGCCCCAATCTTCCCTTGTGTCAGATATGGAAAGGAGTAAAGAACAAGCCAGCCATGAATTTCACGGTCCCGAAGGAAATCAGATTCCAAGACGAAGGGAAGGTGGACGATAGACGTTCACCCAATCGGGGCGAAGTATTTGTGATCGACGATGATCGCAACACGCTATCCGCATTGGAAGCGGCCTATGTTTCACAACAATACGACGTTCGCGCATTTTCGGATGCGATCAGCGCTCTTGCGGAGTTGGGTGAAAGAAAGAGGGCGGGCGCTCCGGAATGCGATTTGATCGTCTGCGATTTGGTGCTTCCGCAAATGGATGGGATCGAGTTGGTCCGCCGTTTGAAACAGAATGGCGTGGAGGTCCCCGTCATCGTCATCACCGGCCACGGGAGCAGGGAAATCGGGGTCCGGGCGATGCAGGCTGGAGTGTTCGACTACGTCGTGAAGCCAGTCAACCTTCTGGAACTGGAAGTGCTCTCCGACCGCGCCATCCGTCTGGACCGCATGCGTCGCGGTTACCAGTACCTGCGTCAGCATTTCGAACGACCGTGGAAAACGGGCGAGATGATCGGCAAAAGCCATCTCATGCAACAGGTTTTTCTCCTGGTTGAACAGGTCTCCTTCACCTCCTCCAACGTGTTGATCACGGGCGAAAGCGGAACAGGCAAGGAATTACTGGCCCGAATGATCCACTCGAAAAGCTCCCGCGGGAATCAACCGTTCGTAGCCGTCAACTGTTCCGCCATTCCGGAAACGCTTCTGGAATCCGAGCTGTTCGGGCACGTTAAAGGCGCCTTCACCGGAGCTTCGCAAGAACGGATCGGACTCTTTCAAGAGGCGAACGGAGGAACTCTTTTCCTTGATGAAATTGGCGACATGCCGCTCATTATTCAGGGAAAAGTGCTCCGGGCTGTCCAAGACAGGAAGATCCGGTCGCTGGGTGAAAACCGCCTACGAAGCGTCGACGTGCGATTGATCGCGGCCACACACAGAGACTTGCGAAAGGAAGTTCAGGAAGGAAGGTTCCGGGAAGATCTGTACTATCGGATTTGCGTGATTCCAATCGAGATCCCCCCCCTTCGCGAACGGAGTGAAGACATCCCCCTGCTGGCCGAACACTTTCTCGCTCATTACGTGGCGATCAATCAAAGGAACATTAAAGGATTCACAAAGGAAGCGATGGCGAAGCTCCTTCGGCTCGGTTGGGAGGGGAATGTTCGCGAACTTCAGAACGCCATCGAAAGGGCCGTTGTCTTGTGCCGAACCACGCTCATCGACGAATCGGATCTTCAAACGGCGCAATCCCGGGATGCGGGAACCAGGATCTCCACGCTTTTTTCGGACATGGTCACCCTGCCTCAACTCGAAAGGGAATACGTGAAATACGTACTTCATCAGACGAGTAACCGGAAAGAACAGGCGGCCAAGATCCTCGGAATCGACCGAAAAACACTCTATCGAAAAGTAAGGGAATACAGCGCCTAACAAGCTGAGGGAGCAAGAGGTATGTGGCCGGCCGTGCGCAAATTCTTTTCCACACGGTTCTTGATTCTCTTCCTCCCGGCGATTCTCATCGTCGGCGGCGCGCTCCTCCCGCTTCTTTTCGGTAAAGGATCGTCGAAAAAGGCGAATGAGCGTTATCTCCGGCAGGCGGACGACCTCTCCGCCCTCTGGAGTTTCTACAAACACACGTTTATTCGCGACGGGCGGGTCGTGAGCCTCGACGAAGGGGGGAACACCACGTCCGAAGGCCAGGGGTACGCTCTGCTCCGCGCCGTCTGGTCGAACGATCGCGAGACGTTCGACTCCGTCTGGGCTTGGACGAGACGAAATCTTCAAGTCCGCGGGGATCGGCTCTTTGCCTGGAAATGGAACGGAACGGTCGTCGATTCAAACGCCGCAACCGACGCGGACACCGATATCGCCCTAGCGCTGATTCTCGCGGAGCGGAAGTTTGGAGAATCCTTTTATCGGGAGGAGGCGCTCTCGATCCTCGACGATATTTGGAAGAAAGAGGTTCTTCGCGTCGGGAAAAACTACGTCGTCACGGCGGGGAACTGGGCTGTCCACGAGCGATTTCCGACGATCCACGTGGCGTACCTCGCTCCCTATGCCTACGAAGAATTCGCCGGCGTCGATTCGCGCCATCCTTGGAAGCACGTGGTGGCCGGCTCCTACGAAATTCTCCACTGGCTTTACGGCGAGAAAAAAGTCTCCCTTCCTCCCGAGGTCATTTACATCGATCGGAACTCCGGAGGATTTCTCCTCCGCCATCCGCAAACGGGAAAGGAACCGGCATTCAGTTACGACGCTTTCCCTCTTTTCTGGCGAATGGCGCTCGACAAGGAGTGGTCCCACCGGAGGGAAGGGGATCTCCGCGCCCGGATGATCTCCTTTTTCGAGCGGGAATGGAAAGCGGAGAGAAAATTTTACGACCGGTATACGATCGACGGGCGGCCGCTCTCCGATCTGGAAGCTCTTCCGCTCTATGCGACCGTTCACGCTTTGGCGGGGGAAGAGGGGAGCTTCCTGGCTGACGACATTCGCGCGCAAAAACTCGATCCGCTCTGGCAAGGGGCCTTGGAAGGCCAGAGCACACCGTACTATTTGCACAATTGGCTCTGGTTCTCCCGCGCCCTCGAACTCGAAGCGGTCCGCGATTTCGACGAGTTCTTGGGATTTCTCCGTCCGTTTGATTTCGTTAATTTTTCCTCGCACTTCCCATGGATTCTTTCTCTCGCCGCGCTCGTTTTGTATTCTCTGGCCCGTTTCCACCGATATTTTCGGATCGCCTTCTTCGCTTGCGGTGTTCTTCTCTGTATCCGTTACCTCCTCTGGCGGGCGCTTTATTCTCTGAACTTCGTCGAACCTCTCGGCCCGTTGATCAGCCTCACTCTTTGGTCGGCCGAGATCTACTGTTTTTCGACCGTTCTTCTGCTCGCCATCCAAGTCGGGTTCAACCGTTTCCGCCGAATGCCGAAGTCTTCCGCGGGATACGATCCC
>DATDPG010000062.1 GCA_035292885.1 Bdellovibrionota bacterium
AGTTCCCTCCGCATTTTCCGTGACTCCGTCGTTACCGCCGGAAAAAAGCACTACGTTGTTTAGTCTTCGGCAGCGCTTGCTCACCAATTTCCGAGTGGCGTGGTTATCGACACACAGATGAACCACGTCTCCCTCTTCAATCAACTTGGCTACGTTTGTCGGGGTGACATGTTTAGGAACGGGGAGGATATTTACTCCTCTGTTACAAGCGTCGGTGAGTTCTGCGGCCTTCGCTACGGCTTTGTTTTCATAGGACTGGAATAACACGCGGTCACGGTTGCGCTCTTCGAATGTATCCCCGTCGATGAGCCACACCGAACACGCGAGCCTACGAGACGAGAGAAACTGCACCATCGCCTGGGCCACTGGAGTGCCTACGCCGCCTAGCCCTATGATCTTGACGGATTTAATCGTGACCGTTCTGTTTTTTCGAAGGGGCCTCTTTCTCATGAAGCGCTCCTGGCCGGTTGTCGCTTTCCTCACGGCAGAAAATCCTGTCGAGCCATTCCGGCGGGGGTTCAATAGTGGTAGCAAAATCCTCGATCACGTCTTTGGGGTCAAGGATGAAACGGGTGCGACCAATGACGAAAGAGACGCGGATATCGGGCCGTGATCGGTCCAATTGTCCCATGACGATTCGCAGGCCATCTTCAACATCGTCTTTATCATCGGCGCAACCAAAAAAGGCCGGCATGTCAGCGTGGCTATGGATGTCACCGAGTTTAATGAATCCTTGGGGTCTGGGAGCGGACTCATATTCAACCCGCATTTCCGTTCTCCAACGGCCGCCGAGAGACCTGTAGCGGAAGAGGGTTTGGCATGGAACGACGACGCGGTAGGCTCCGTTACTCGGATCGTGGTATAGAAAAACCACCCCTTCTCCATCCCATTTTCTGTACACCGCATCGAAGAATCCGTATGCCTGCTCCATGATTTCGCGCGGGATTTTGGGAAAACGGAGGGCCAGAGATTCTTCCTGATCAATGAGCCTGTCAGGCTTTGCAGCCTTGGTGACCGAAGCATAGAGAGTTGTCTTATTGACGATGAATAGGCCGTTTGCTGCGAGCAAAAAATGGAGGGAAGACGCGGGCTGGGAAAATCCTTCAGTCTTAAAGTAAACGGGAATCACCATGATCGCCTATTTTTTGAAGGGAGCAAGCCAACTCCTGCGCCTGCTTGCACAGAGGTTAAGCAGTTGAACCAGTTCCGCCACCGAGCACAGGGGCCGGGCTGGAGCGAGTACGGCAAGCATTTCATCCATCACCTGGCCGACTGATTTTCCTGCTGGTTGCCAGCGGATTTTCAGAGGAAATGCGCGATCCCTTCTGCTCTCTTCCTCCCAGGTTTGCAGAGTTGCGACCCGTGGGTCGATCTTCCGCATAGTCTGCCAATAGCTATTTCCTTCGTTTACCTCTGACGAGCGATTGAAGCTCGATCCCCATAGATGTGCGCGGATCTCATTGATCTTTTCCTGCCAGTGAAGTGCCGCAAGATTTTTCTTGAGACCCACCAGACAAAGCCAGCACTTCATCCCGTACGCCTCTGCCACATTATATAAATTCGGACAGAATAAAGGGTCGCTTAAATATCGCAGCGACGAAGTGCGAAAAAAACATTGCTGGTAGCCGGTCAGCGCGCCGCAGCGTAAGGCCGCAACGATCACGACGAACGGAAAAGCAAGTGTCGCTTGGCGGTAGATTGCTCCCTTGCCATAAGGAACAGGAGACTCATCCGCCAACCAGCGGACGGTTCTCAACGTTGGTTTTTCTTCGACCGCCAGAACCACCACATCTCCCCGGCGCCGGATGAAGGAGACCCCATCCGGGATCGCTTCAGAGAGAGCCACGCAATCACCGTGATCCTCCACCGCATCGATAAAGTCTTTCAGGGCAACCGCGAACGCTTCGCCGCCGTCTTGTTTGCAGGCTACTCTGTCCCCAACAATCTCAATACGAAATTCCACGCCTCGCTCCTTTTTCACCGGCGTGATGAACGAATTCGAGCACGTCCCCCAATGCAAGTGTGTAATCGTTGGAAACCGGCATCCCGTTAACCAGGATTTGAGCGCCGGATTCAACATTCAAAATCGTTCCTACAAGTTCCCGTGCTTGGGAGATCTGAAGCCCAGCCAAAGGGAGATTTTGTACGCTCGCCCCTGAGATCACCTCTACTTGGCCTTGTTGTCCAGGCTCGCTGTTCGTTCCATTCGGGCTCACAGTTATGCCAGGAAGAGTCTGTTCCGCGTCTTCTCTTCTCGATCGTTCCTGTCTTCGTAGCCTTTCCATAGATTTTCACCTTCCTTTCAGTGTGACTTCAAATATTCAAAGCTCTTCGGAGACTTTCTCGATTCGTGCGCTTCCAACTTCACCACATCGCGGTCCCCCGGAAGATCAAGCATCTGTTGTAGCGCCGGGCCGGGCCTGAGCCTTTGCGTGATGCCTGAAAGTTCACGGTCGGTAGAACAGAGAATATCTTCGACCGTAATGCCAAGCGGCCCGCCCTGGATAGCCCGAAAACAGCTTTGACGCTTGGCTCCCGCCACGGCGTTGGCAATCAAAGCTCCACTCATCACCTGGGGAGCCGTTAAAGGTTGGCGCGAGCCGTCGCGAAAAGTTAGGGTCGCCAGATTAAAGAATTCCCCATTGGGCGAGTAGAGATGGGACAAAACTGCTTCGATCATTTTGTCGGAAGTTTCATCTCCACCGTTACCGTTGGTGCTGTGGTAGGGCAGTTCCGGCGGTAGATGTTTTTGGAAAATAGCCCTCGACGCCTCCCGATTTGGCCGTGGAATCCGAAAAACCTTGTCACCAAGCCGTCCGGGTCGAAGTAACGCCTCGTCAAGGAGCTCGGGACGGTTGGTTGCGCCGATGAGTAGAACGCGACTCAGCTCATCCAGGCCATCGATCTCGGCCAAAAAACTGGGCAAAACGCGCGTGTCGACAGCCGTCGACACGCTATCGCCTCGGGCGCCAAGCTGGTCGATATCATCGAAAAACAGGATCTTCTCCTTATCGAGTGGGTAAAAATAGCATGAAAAAGGGTCTGAGGACGAGGGAGATTTGACTATTTCAATGGTCAAGAAATCTGGCATGATTTCGGAATGCGAAGATATCGACGTTTGTGGGACACGTATCGCT
>DATDPG010000063.1 GCA_035292885.1 Bdellovibrionota bacterium
GCCGCGCAGTTTGCGCTTTCGGTTCTTTCCCGCACGGGAACGTTTGCGCTTCCGGATTTTCTTGGTTCGTCGGTAGGGAGCCGCCATGGTGGGCGGCCTTATAGAACGTTTCGGCTACCTACGCAAGATCAGAGCGTCGAATCCCGCCCCGCGGATGGTCTTTACCGCTTGCACCGCTTGGCTCTCCTCCTCAAACGGCCCGACCCAGATCCGGTGAAGGTTATCGGAGGTTCGGATCTCCGTCGGGTTTTGCGGGAACCTCGATCGAAGCTCGGCTAACTGCCGCCGGGCGTTTTCTTCCTCACGGAAGGCACCGGCCTGAACAAAGAAACTTCCCTGGCTTGAGGAATACCCTAAGAACGCAAGTCGCACCTTTGCCGTACCCTCGGCGACCAGACCGATGTCCTGAGCCGCCGTCAGGGAAAGGTCGATGATCCGCCCTTTGACAAACGGCCCTCGGTCGTTGATCCGGACCAAAGTCGACCGTCCGTTGGAAAGATTGGTCACTTTCACCTGTGTACCGAAGGGGGCACGCCGGTGGGCGGCCGTTCGATCGCGCATGTTATAAACCTCGCCGGAAGCCGTCTTCTTGCCGTCGAACTGGCTGCCGTACCAGCTGGCGTATCCCTCGTCGGCTGAGCCGTCGCGGAACGGCTCGACCCGCTTGGCGCATCCGGCCAATCCAAGAATTGCAATAGACATGACCAGTGTTCCGAGCCCGAGGGAGCTTGATAACAAAGGCCGCCGATGCACCCGGATGGCAAGGCGCGACGACGCGGTCGTACCGGTCGTACGCCGAGGAGGAGTAACGCAGCCAGGCGGGATGCAGCGACGGCCGACTATCAAGATATCTCGGAGTCGGGACACTGGGATGCAATGCGATGAAAAAATGGTTTTCATGAGCTTTGTGTCGCCGGAGCTTCTTTGCTAAAAGGTAAGTCCCGGCACGCGAGAGGTCAAACCCCATGGAGCAATACAAAGTAGTCGAGTGTGCGACCGTCACCGACGAGGAACTGGAAAAGATCATCAATGAGTGGGTGGCTCACGGGTTCCGGTTGGAAGGCATTCAGTTCGCCATGCGGGAAGCGTCCAAACGACCCGCCATGGCGTTTGTTCTGTTCACGCGCCCGAAGAGCAACGCATGAAGAAAGCGGATAACCTCCACCGAGCCTTGGCGAAAGGAATCGATTTCCTGATCGTCGGGACGCTTTGCACGATCCCGTCGTTCGTCGGGATCGTCGCCGGAGCGATGTATATCCTGATCTCGGACGGATTCTTTCGAGGTCAGAGTGTCGGTAAGAAGCTGATCGGCCTCCGCGTGGTCGTTACGCAGGGAGAACCGAAACGCTGCTCGTTCCAAGATTCGATGATTCGGAATCTGCCTTACGGGGTTGCGATCTTTCTCGGCAGCTTTCCGTTCGGATGGTTTCTCTTTTTCACGGTCGGCCTGTTCGTCGTGGCCGTCGAGGCGTACTTCGTTTACGCCGACGATCAAGGGGTGCGGTTAGGGGACATCTTCGCGGACACGCAAGTCATCGACGAGGCCACAACGCAGGCGTAGAGCCATTGCGATTCGCACGCCCCATCGCTCTTGTCGCCCTTCTGTCGATCTGCGGCGGCTGCGGCCCCCGGAAACCGCCCTCTCCGATGAAGGATCAATCGATTTTTTCCACACAGAAACTTCAGATCGGCCTCTTGGATCCGGGACATTACGTCGACCGCACGGCGCTGGATGCTTGCCCCAATGAATATCCGTCCGTCGAAGTTTTAGGCGAGACCTTTGTGCACCGCTCGCTGCGCGACAGCGGAATTCCGGCCGACCGCCTCTATCAATGGGGAGACGAATTCGCGCCGTATGAGAACCTGAAAGGATTTCACCTCCTTCTTCTTCCTTTCCGGAGTCAGGGGCAAACCTACCTTCGGACGGTCAATTATTTCGGGAAATACGTGACGACCGTCCTGCTCGATGTTCGCACGCCAACGTGCGGAGACATTCTCCGGGCCCAGCGGTTGTTCGTGGCGGAATCGATTCCGCCGATTGCGGACGTTCTTGTGGATCGGCGTCCGGTCGGTGAAGCGCCGGTGTGGGCCTGGCTTCGCGATGGAACATACGAAATCACCTGCCAGCTTCCGGGGCAGACGTTTCGGCCGATGCAGCTCACGATTCCCCGTGAAACCCGAATCGTATGCCAGAGAGAAAATGTCGATTCCGCGACATCGGCCGGAAAAGACGAAAAAATGACCGCCGAGGAGGGGGCGGGTGCCGTTCTTATTTATATTGTGGGGGCTGCCGCGGCTGCAGCCGCCATCATTCTGCCGCTGTTGCTCTTTCTCTGAATGGAACGATCACCCGACATTCTTTTTGTCGGACATGTCACCGTGGATCACATTGAAGGGCGAACCCAACCGGGGGGATCGGTTCTTTACGGCGCCCGGGTCGCGAAAAAGCTAGGCCTGGACGCCGCTATCTGGACGTCCGCCGCGAACGATTTTTCCTTTCCGGAAGGAATCACGGTTCAATCGATTCCGTCGCCGGAGACGACGACGTTTACGTTGGAATACGACGAGGTGACACGCGCGCGGAGTTTAGCGTGTCGCCCGATCGCCGATTCGATCACGAAACCCTTCCTTCCGAAGGCGTTTCGAGACTCACGGAGGGTCTTGATCGCACCGGTGGTGAACGAAGTCGGGCCGGAATGTGTGACCTGGTTTTCCACACGTTTCGTGGGCCTAACACCTCAAGGGTGGTTTCGCGACCGAGATTCAAAGGGAGACGTTACGTTCGGTGCGCGCAAGTACAACACGCTCCCGCGAAAGGTCTCACTGGTGGTGGTCAGTCGGGAAGATATTTCAGGCGACCCGTCGGCTTGGGATTGGCTCAAATCCATTGCCGGCGTGGCTGTCGTGACGGATGGTCGAAAGGGCTACACGCTTTCCGAAGGTAAAAAAGAAGAATTCTATCCGCCGCCGTACGTGGCGAAAGAGATCGATCCCACGGGAGCGGGCGACACGTTCGCGACCGCCATGCTCATCGCCCTATCCGAAGGGGCGGATGCTCTGGAGGCGGCCCGGTTTGGCTCCGCGGCGGCCTCTTTCGTCGTCGAAAAGCGCGGCTTCGAAGGGCTGCCCGATCGAGACCGCGTGCGTCGGAGACTGCATCTAAGCACCTAAAATCAGAGAAGGATTATTCATAGCGGAGAAAAAAAGTTCGGCAGACTGATATAATGGGGAATACGCCCCCGGACCCCTTCGATGGGCGAAAAGATGAAACGCAACCGATCCAAAGGAGATCCCGACGACACGCTGATCATGCGTAAGCCGTCCGATCGCAGAAAGCGGGGCCGAACGGAGGAATCGGGCGAGACGGAAGCCGCGGCCGACCACACCGTCTCCGATCTGGCGAACGAGTTCCTCGGAAGTCTCGCGGAACCCGGCGATCGCGATCCGATCTTAGACGACCGCACACGGGTCGGGGCCGATACGCATTTGGGGAAGGTCTACCATCCGGTTTTGGCGGGAATGCTGGCGTTTTTCGTGTGGGGGGCCGGCCTTCTCTACGTCGGCCATCCGATCGCCGCCAGCGTGGTTCTCCTCATTCTTATCTCCTCCTTTGTCCTCTTCACTTCCCTGGGAGGCGTCGCGCCGTTGTGGCTGGGGGACCGTTTTCTTCAAGATGTCGGCTGGAGGTTTCCTCTGGCGGAGAGTCTCGCGTTCGTCGGTTGCGAATTGGTTCTCCTCTGGTGGATAACGATTGTGGTGTCGGCGTCCATTGCGAAAAATTCACTCCTGGAGGATTTTCATCCGGATTCGGAGTCTATCTGGCCGTTTTTTGCGCTGCCGTTGCCGACGCTCAATTTTTATCTTCGCGGAAGGTTTTGGCGAGGGCATCTATTTACGCTGTCGCTGTTCGTTTTACTGGCCGCCGGTATCGCGGTTCGAAAGCTCTGGATCGCGGCCCCTTTTCTTCGTCTCGAAGAAGTCGGCCGCCAAGAATCTTTCTTCATGATGGTTTGCACGCTGGCGGCGCTCGGCGCGCTGGGAACGGCGCTCGGTTTTTTCGGCTCTTTTGTCGGGACGTTTCGTGAAATGGGTTGGATCCGTGGAGCGCGGGAGGGTGCCGAGAGTGAAATTAAATTCGTACTTCTCGGTCTGTTGTTCATCGGCGGGACGTTCTTGTACACACTCTTCGGACCCCCGGGCGCGGTCATTCGCCATGATGGGCGTAATTTCGCAAACGAATTGGCCCGGCGAGGTTACGTGCGGTCGGCGGAAAAAATTCGAAGTCCGCTATTGGTTTGGGAACGGACCAACGAAAGTGTCCAAGATCATTTGTCGCTTTTGAAATAAACCCGGGGCGCTTGAATTATAGAGGCATCGCCCGGATCTTCAGTTCCAGGCCGGGGTGGATCGTGTCATCCGCTGCAAGTCGGTTCCATTTCATGATATCGGCCGTACTCACGCCGAACTTCTTCGCGATATTCCAAAGAGTGTCTCCAGCTTGAACGCGGTAGGTCGTCCATCCCTTATCAGACGGATTGGACGCAACCTGCGGAGCCGATTCCTTTGAAGGAACGAGCATTGCGGGATCGGATCGAGCATACAGCTTTAGTTTTTGTCCCGGCCGGACCGATGACCCATGACTGAGGTTGTTCCATTCGCGGATTTCCGTGACGGTCACGCCGAACCTGCGTGAGATCGACCACAAGGTATCGCCCGGCCGGATCACGTAATTCGATTTTTGTCCTGCCGGCGGTTTGTAAGCGACGCGGCGGACGGTTTCTTCGGACCCGCGATAGGGAACAGCGAGCTGAAGTCCGGGCTTTACCCGGTGGGAAGGGAGTCGGTTAAACGATGCAAGCGCCGTGGTGTTTACACCGTATCGCCGGGCGATCGTGGAGAGCGTTTCGCCGCGCTTGACGACGTGGCGAGCGACCGACGTGACCGATTTTCTCCGAATTTCCGGATAGGCCGCGACAAACTTCTCTTTGTATCTCTTGGGAACATTTAGTTCGTAATTCGGCATGTCCGGCGGCGTGATGTCCCGGCGCAGCTCTGGATTGAGTTCCGTGAGCGTATCGTGGGAGATTCCGAGGACACCGGCGATCACCGAAAGTTCCGTCGGCTCCGGGACCAAGACCTTGTCGTATTCCAGCGGATCTTCGTACTCGATCCCCTCAAATCCATACCGTTCCGGCTCTTTCGCGATCAGGGCGGCCGCGATCATTTTGGGGACGTAATCTTTGGTTTCCGTTTTCAGGTACCGATGCTTCGACATCTCCCAAAAATCTTCGGTGGAGTAGCGCCGGATGGCCTTTTCGATCTTTCCGGCTCCGGCGTTATAGCTCGCGGCGGCCAAATACCAGGAGTTGAATTGATCGTAGAGATCTTTTAGATGTTGGGCCGCGGCGATCGACGATTTTTCGGGATCGCGCCGTTCATCCACCCACCAGGTGACCCGAAGGCCGTATCGGCTTCCGGTACCCTTGATGAATTGCCAAGGGCCGCTCGCGCGTGCGCGGGAATACGCATACGGCTTGAATCCGCTCTCGATCATCGAAAGATAGACCAGATCTTCGGGGAGGCCGTTTTCACGCAGAATTCTGCGCATCATCGGAATGTATTTTTCCGAACGCGCCAGCCAGGCGGTAAAGACCTTTCGTCCGTTCGTCTGAAAATAGCGAATCCATTTTTCGACGTGGGCGTTGACGACGATCGGAATGTCGAACGTGGGAATCTTCGTTTCGTCGATCTTTCCGATTTCGGCTTCGGCCTCCTCCCCGATAATTTTTTCGACCGCTTTCGACGGCTCCTTTTCCTCGGCAAGTTCCGTGGGCGTGGTGCCTTCGTAGAAGGGTGTGACCTCTTTTTCCGTCGAAGAGGTTTCAGAGGCGGCGGGAGGCGCCTTCGGACAGAGCTCGGAAATCGTATTCACGCAAGCCGGTGTCGCGGGGGCTTTGGCCGCCGTTTCGGGGGCTTTGTGATCGGCGCAAGCGACCAGGCTTACGCAAGCTGCCAACAGCGCATTTTTCAACGATCGAAGCTTCATTTAGACCCATTCATCCATTTAAATGCGTGCGATCGGGTGGGGCATAGGCGGAATTCCGGGGACATGTACTTGTTACGTGTCCCCGGAAATTGAAATCGGTACATGCCCCCAGAATTCCGCCGCGCTCCGAACGCGGATCTCCCCAATACTCGGACAGGCTCCTAGCGACGGTTCGAGGATAGGGAATGGGGGTCGGAAAGTCAACGAGCCGGACGCGGAAATGGCTCGGATTCTTCCCGAGTTTCAAGGGTTTATGCTACGGTCAAAAAGCACCCGCATCCCGCACGATGAAATCGCCGATTCTATTTTTCGTGGGCGCACTTTTGTCGGTTCCCGCCGCTTTCGGCTTTACCGATCCCCTGCATCGAACGTATCGAATCCACGCCGATCTTCGCGGTTTCGAGAATCGCGAGATCACCGCCGGGATGGAAATGGATATCGAAAATCGAGGATCCACACCCGTTCAGGAGCTTCGGTTGATGACCTACCCCAACCGGTTCGAGCGGCCGCTCCCGGAACTCAACGATTTAAATTATCGGCGCGTCTATCCGAACGGTTTTTCGCGGGGATCCCTATCGATCGAAGAATCGTCGCTGATCACCGGCGAAAAACTCACCCTTGAGGAACAGTCCATCAAAGGTCTTCCGCCGCGCACCCTCTGGCGGATCGCTCTACCCAAACCGATCGAGCCGAATCAAAGCGTCACCATACGGATTCGCTATCGGCTGAAGGTGCCGAAAAAATATGGAACGTTCGGATATTACCGCGGCGTGCTGACGCTTTCTGGAGGTTGGTATCCGTATATCGTCTCCTACGATGAAAGGACGGGATTCCGGCCCAACGATTTTCCGCCTCCGGCCTCCTGGAAATTGCGTTTTCAAACCGACGTTCCTCTGATCGCGGGGAATCGCATCCTTACGCCGGCTTCCGGAATCGCCGAGGACGACCCGGGCGAGCGGAGGGAGATCAGCCTTTGGATGTCGCGGCGGATGCATGTGGAGCAGATCGCGGGCCGCCAGCAGAAAATTCAGATCGTTTTGCGCAAGGAGCAATCGACGGTCATTTCCCGTGTCCGGGAGCTGGCCGTCAATTGGCTGGATTTCTTGGATCACCAGCCCGCGCTTTCGGATGGGCCGTCGGAAATCTTTTTGGTGCAGGCGCCGCTCCGAGAAGCTTTGGTCACGGAAGGAGAAGGAATCACCTATTTTTCCGACCGAGCGTTCAAACTCTTTCCGACGCTCGGGCAATATCATTCCGTTCCGTTTTTGAGGGGTCTCTTCTATCAATTCCTTTTGCCCGAAGTCAGCCGGCGGGAATCCGCGGCCGATTACGATTGGGTCGTCGAAGCCTTGGCGTGGAACTGGACGCAGGAATTTACGCGCGAGAAAAATTTTGAAACCATGGATGCCCGGCGCCTCGGCCTGGTCCGGGCGTTTGCCTTCCTTCCGGCCGTGGATGAAGTGATCTACGCGCCGCAGTTCGCGTTTTACGACGTCTTTTACGACTTCGTTTATCCGTACGATCCGGTTCGGGACGAGGCTTTGCACTTCAACCATCCCAAGCCGTACGGCCGGGCGATCTTCGCGCATCTCGAAGACGAGGTAGGCGCGGAAAAAGCGGCCGAAATCGCCGGCGGATATTTGGTCCAACCGGATGTTCGATTCGAAGATTTGGCGGCACTTCGGTGTGGAAAAGATCTGTCAGAAAATTTCGTCCAATGGACGACACCGCGCACGGCGATCAATTACGATCTTAAGCGGCATCGTGAACGGAAAACGGAAAACGGTTATGAGCAGGAAGTGACGGTACTGCGGCAGAGTCCGGCGGAGATCGTTGAACCGGTGGAACTTCGGGCGGTGGGCGGCGACGGAGAGATCCGGACTCTCGTCTGGAACGGTGCAGGGAGCGAACATATTTTTCAGTTTCGCACCAAGACAAAAGTGAAGATTTTGGAAATCGATCCCCGGCGGCGGTTGGACGAGAGTCGTCTCGCGGACAACCGGCATCCTCCGAAATACAAATTCGTCCTCACGGAAGTCATTTTGGACTACGACTTCAGCGGAAGCCGGCCATCCTTTTCCGTGGGTACGCAATTTCGGCGATCGTACGGAGGATCGAATCGGTACAACTTCGGCGGTTTCTTGACGACCGATGAATACGGTTTCGGCGTCGGATACACACGCCTCTTCGGCCGATTGATCGACCGCCTTCGGTTAAGCCATGCCATGGGGATCAGTTACGACCTCGTGAGGCTGGAGGAAGATCGGTTCGGTTTTATCGATCCGGCGACGGGGCAGACGCAGATCGTGCAAACCTCTCCCTCGATTCGAACGACTTCCGTGACGGTGAGTTACGGATTCGGCAATCAACTCTCCACGACCAACCCGCTCCAAGGAGGCCACGCCGGTCTGTCCGTGACCTGGGGAAGCGAGGCGTTGGGCGGCGAGGCCGATTACTACCGAACCAGCGTCGGTGGAGGCTGGATCTGGAAAATCCATCCGAGTCATCTTTTAGCGTGGCGTGCCCTTTTAGGCGCTTCCGGACCGGACGATATCCCGACTCAAGTTCGTTACTCATTGGGCGGAATCAATGCGATCCGAGGTCTGGCTGTGGATGATCCGAAACACCAGGGCCGTTACATCGTCCTGGGCAGCGGGGAGTATCGCCATTTCTTGATTCAAGATATCGATATCAACTTGTGGCTCCTTCGCATACGGGATGTTCAGGGCGCCCTGTTTTTGGATGCGGGGAATGCCACCGACACGGTTTACGAGCGGGCCCAGATTCTGGCCAATGGAGGCGGTTCGCACACGACTTTGGGGGATCTGTTCGATCTCCCGTCGTGGTCGAGCGACGTCGGTTACGGGATTCGGTTTCACATCGAATACCTGGGCGTCGATCCCGCGCTGGCTCGATTCGATGTCGCGAAAAGCCTGGACGACGGCAGTCAAAGAACTCGATTTTATTTCGGCGTGACGCAAAGCTTTTAGGCTGGAGCCCGGATCCGACAATATTTGTTTGGTGAAAACCGCTAAAGCTCGCGCGATAGCGCGCCATCCGCGGCCGTGCTCGTCCTCGTCAATGCTCACTTACTGTTAAGTAAGCTGCGCTTGACTCGGCCTGCGCTTGGCCACGGCTGACGCACTCTCGCGCATTTTCCCTCAAAAAATATTGTCGGATCCGGGCTTGGAACAAGGGTATAATGAACGCCATGAGAAAATGGTTCCGGATTCTTACGGCGATGGTTTTCTTCGCCTGGCCTTCCCTGTCGATGTGCGCCACGCCGGATGAAGATGCGATTCAGGCCACGTTGGGGGATTTTTTCCAGATCTACGTTTTGCGCAAGGATCACCGGAGTTCCGAAGACCAGGTCACCGTCCGGAGCGCGGGGGCCGGCCGGTACAGCGCGGAAATTTCGTATTGGCGGAGTCTCAAATCCCGCGATCCGGTGGAAGAGATCTGCAACGCGTACAAATGGATCTTTTTCGGCCGCGGAACCTACGGGAAGGGGGCGCCCAAAGCATTCGAACGATTCTCGAATCTGGATGAAATCCAGCTCCGTTTTTTTGACATCGAATTCACGACGAAGTTGGGGACAAAGCGGGCCGAGATCCTCCCTTCCGAGAAAGTGATCCCGTATTTGAAGATCGGCGTGAAGCGAAGCTCGTTGGAAAAGAAGAAACCGAACTGGTCGGAGATACAGTCCGAACTCTCCAAAGGGCGCTGCGCCAATATCGGAGACCAGTATCTCGATACGAAATGGCTGAACGAAGCTTACATTCGACAGGGAAAGTGATGTGAGTGCCGGAGTTGTTTTTTTGACCGCGGCAATTGCGTTGCTCGGCGCGCCGCCGGCCCGTTCGCCCGTCCAGCCGACGCCCATGGCGCCGCCGACGCCGGCTCTGTCCGAAGATCCACACGTGAACTATTGGATTCAGACGCTTGCCAGTCACCCGCTGAAGATGATCCGAAAAAATGCGGCCCGGCAGTTGGGATCGATCGGGAATCCGAGTTCCCTTCCGGCCCTTGCGCAAGCTCTCAAAGATCCGTTCTACGGCGTGCGGCAAGAGTCGGCGAGGTCGCTCGGTCTCTTGGGGGACGAGCGAGCTTTGTCGCCGCTCTTCGAAGCTCAGCAGAAGGACACGGACGCCACCGTAAAACACGCGGCGCGAGACGCGATCGAGCGGATCAAGGCCCGTCAGGATTATCAGAAAAAGAAAGAAGAGAAGCGTCAACAACAGGCGCAGCCGAAGTAGTCACGCCGGCTTCTGAATCTTTGCCGGAATCTGCAGCGCGGCCACTTGGATGGTGGCGTGCGTGACCGAAAATTCGCTTCGGAGCCGGTCGGATATTCGGTGAATGATCGATTCGCTCTCCTTGGTGCGCATGTCGTGCACCAAAATGTGCGCGCTGGCCGCATAAAATCCGGAGCTGATCGTCCAGACGTGAAGGTCATGCACATCCTCGACGCCATCGATTTCCAGGATTGCGTTTCGCACTTTATCGAGAGAGATATGGGATGGGGAGGCTTCCAACAGTACGTCTACGGCTGTACGAAGGAGGCGTACCGAAGTTACGGCGATCCAGCCGGCCAAAAGAGCGCTTAGAAGCGGATCGAAAAAGAGCCAATTCGTAACGTACATGACCCCGGCGGCGAGCACGACGGCGACGGAAGAGAGGGTGTCCCCCAGAACGTGAAGAAAGGCCGATCGTGTCGCCAAGTGTTCCATTTGATGGCGAAGCAGGAACATCGAAATCAAATTGACGATCAAGCCCGCCGCGGCGATCGGAAGCATGATGTCGAGCCGGACCGGTTCGACGTGCAGCAAACGATGGGCGGCTTCCCACAAAATCTGAAAGGCGACGAAGAGCATGAGGACACCGTTGACGAGCGTCACGAGGATTTCGACACGGTAGTACCCGTACGTTTTCTGATGCGTGGCCGGTTTTGTCGCCCACCAGATCGACACAAGCGTCAGCACGAGGGAAAAAAGATCCGCCAGCATGTGTCCGGCGTCCGAAAGAAGCGCGAGGCTGTTGGAAATCAAGCCGCCCGCAATCTCGACGATGAACAAGACGAAAGTGATCCCCGCCGCGATTCCCAACCGGTGGCGCGCCTTTTCACGCATGGGATCGATCAAATGGGCGCGGTGAGCCATGAAGATATGATAGCCTACCGCAAGGATGCCCAGAACTCCTCTGGAAAGACTTAAACGAAAACGGGTGGAAGTGCGCGCGAACGGGCTGACGTACCGGGGTATTCTACTGGAAGCGACCGAAACCGAGATGACGCTCCGGGGAGAAACCGGTTTCATTACGCTTCCGATGGATCGGATCGCGTCCGTGCGGGATCCAAGTGCGCCGCTCAAAAAGGAGGAACTTCGTTTTGTCGATTCGTCATTTTATGCCGCGGATACCCCGGCCAACCTTACAGTCCCAGCTTCGCCTTCTGAAGTGTCCGTAAAGCCGGAGACCACGCCAGCTTCACCTTTAGACGAAGATCCAAAAAAGCAAAATTAACCTCGGATGCCGAATTTATGACTTTCGGGTTTTCCGAGGAGCGCTGTCGAGGCGTTTTTCGGCCAGTTGAACGGCGACGTCCGACGTCGGACGTTTTTCCTTTTGAGAGATTTCGAGAATTTTCGTGATCGTATTGAAGATGTTTCGTGTTTTCGTTTCGACCTTGGTCCAGTCGAAGTTGTCGGTTTCCAGGCCCATCTGAATCAGGCCGCCGGCGTTAATCGCAAAATCAGGCGCATAGACGATTTCCCGAGCGTGAAGTTCCCGGCCGATTTCCTCCGAGGCGAGCTGATTGTTGGCGGCGCCCGCGAGAATCCGGCACTTGAGTTTTTTGATCGTTTCCGCATTGATCACGCCGCCCAGCGCGCAGGGAGCCAAGATATCGCACTTGATGGCGAAGATTTCTTTGGAATCCACCACCTCCGCGCCCAGTTCGTTTGTAGCCCGTTCCAAGTTCGCTCGGTTCGTATCGGCCACGACCAGCGAGGCGCCTAATTCACGCAGGCGTTTGGCCAAGGGCCGCCCAACATGGCCGAGGCCCTGGATGGCCACGCGCTTTCCGGCGAGATCCGCCGAGCCAAAGACAAATTTCGAGCAGGCCCTGATTCCTTCGGCGACGCCCAACGCCGTCATCGGGGAAGGATCGCCGCTGCCGCCGTTCGCTTCCGTTACGCCGACGACGTGGCGTGTGGTTTTTCGAATCACATCCATGTCTTCAGCGGATGTTCCGGAGTCGACGGTCGTGATGTAGTTACCGTTCAAACGATCGACGAAGGTTCCGTAGGCCTGAAGGAGGGCCGGCGTCTTATCCGTCGAAGGATTCCCGAGGATTACGGCCTTTCCACCGCCCAAAGGAAGGTCGGCAAGAGCCGCTTTGTACGTCATTGCACGCGCGAGGTTCAGGGCATCCGTCAGGGCGTATTCCTCGGTCGGATAGGCATAAAAACGGGTCCCGCCGAGTGCCGGACCAAGCCGAAGATCATGGAGGGCGATAATGGCGCGCAAGGAGGTGGTCCGATCGGTGCAGAAGACGACCTGCTCGAACCCATCCGACTGCATCCGCGGAAACAATTCCGTTCCGCCGTCGTGCCGAGGTTCCGCCCTTTTCGCTGTCATGAAAGTCCGATTCTCCTCATTTTCCCCGTGCCGGGAGCTGGAAGCCGAAGATTTACTAGTGGATGCGAGAGGCGGAGTCAAGGTTCGAGGCGCTTCGTGCAACCGCAGGCTCTCGAACCAATGTTCCAAAATTCTCGAAAAGAGATCCGGCGAGATACGGCGTGTTTTTGCGGTCGGATCTCCGGCGCTTTCGCAGGTAACTGTTGATGATCTTTCCTTGGGCGTTTCGATGTTGATGCGGAAAATCGAGATTCATCACATATCGCCCGACACCGTGGTGCACATTATGAATGAACGTCACCGTCCCGTCCGAATCGACCTCTTCCACGATGCCGATGTGCGTGAGGTCATCGTTGAGCAGACCGTCGCGGTCCCGATCGTAGGTGTTGGAAAAAAAGATTAGATCGCCTTGTCCGGGAGGCGTCATGGTGTAAAGAGTTCCGTAGCGTCCCACAAACTCGCGGACGATGCGGACGCCGTTGCCCCGGATCTCCAGTTCGCTTGCCCCGCCGAACACATCGATGCCGTTTTTCAACAACACGGCGCCTACCAGGCCGCTGCAATCAAACGGAAATCGCCGCCCATCGACCATAAGATCGTGAGCGTAAATGAAGTTGCGGGCGTCCTGTACGATCCGCCCCCGTTTCGCCCCGGTTTCCAAGCCGTCCCACTCCGCCATATGCGGTTTGGGGCCGAAATGACAAGCCGAAAGCGCGACAAGGAACAGGACTGCCATTCCGAGCAGAGCCGACCGACGTCGCATGCGGCAAAAAGTGTAGCAGCTTCCGGCTTGACATTCTAATGAACCGCGGCGAAATGGAGTCCGTGGACGCCAAAGACTGCCTCTTTTGCCGGGTCATCAAGCGGGAACTGGAATCCCAGGTGGTTTATGAAGACGACCTCGCGGTGGCTTTCCAAGATATCAACCCCCAAGCCCCGGTTCACCTTCTGGTCGTTCCTCGAAAACACATTCCGTCGCTCGCCGTAACGGAGGAGGCTGACGAAGCGTTGCTCGGCCATGTCTTTATGGTCGCGCGCAAACTAGCGGAACGGGAGAATCTCAATAAGAACGGCTACCGAGTTGTCCTCAATACCGGCAGTTACGCCGGCCAGACGGTCTTTCATATTCACGTTCATTTATTGGGCGGTCGCTCTTTTCATTGGCCGCCGGGATAAGACCGGCTCGCCGGCCGTCTATCAAGATATGTCGGAGTCGGGGCACTAAATTGGATCGGTTTCAACGCGTGGTCTTGGATTTGGTGGCTCCGGTTTTGGGCCGCACACCCGAAGATCTGGAACCCCTGATTGAAATTCCGCCGGATCTGAACAAAGGGGATCGGGCGCTCCCCTGCTTTCGATTTGCCAAAGAAGAAAAGTGTTCGCCGCAGGAGCTGGCCACCCGCTGGAAAAAAGCGATCTGTTCGAAACGACTTCCCGAAGAGATTGAAAGAATCGAAGCCGCGGGCGGATACCTAAACTTTTTCATCACGAAAAGAATTCTCACCGCGGAAGTTTTGCAGGGAATATACGCCAGCCAGGGGAAATACGGATTCGAGAAAAGAAAAAAGCCGCCGGTGGCCGTGATCGAGTTTTCGTCGCCGAACATCGCCAAGCCTTTCTCCATCGGCCATCTTCGATCCACGAACATCGGCGCGGCCCTCGCCCGGATTTTTGAAGCCCGGGGGTGGCGGGTCATTCGAATGAACCACCTGGGAGACTGGGGTACGCAGTTCGGCAAACTGATGGCGGCATACCGCCGATGGGGAAACGCCGAAATGTTGCGCGAAGATGCGATCTTAAACCTCTACAAGCTTTACGTGCGGTTTCATGAGGAGGAAGTCAGCGACCCCACGCTCATCGAAGAGGCGCGAGACTGGTTTTCCCGCCTGGAGAGCGGCGATGCCGAAGCGAAAGAGCTTTGGCAGTGGTTTCGCGATCTCACGCTGGCTGAACTCAAGCCTCTCTACGACCGCCTTTCCGTCGAATTCGATTACCTTTGGGGAGAAAGTTTCTACATCGACAAACTACCCACCGTTCTTAAAGAACTTGAGACGAAGGGTTTGCTGAAGGAAAGCGATGACGCGACGGTGATCGACCTCGAACCTCACGGCCTTCCCACCGCGCTGGTCCAGAAAAGTGACGAAAGCTCGCTCTACCTGACGCGAGATTTGGCGGCGGCGATCATCCGGTTTCGTCAGTTTGCGTTTGATCGGATGATTTATGTCGTCGGGTCGCCGCAGCGTTTGCATTTTCAGCAAGTGTTCAAGGTGCTCGAGCTTCTCGGGCACGAGTGGGTGAGCCGATGCGAACATGTTCCGTTCGGCCATATCTCGTTCGGGGATGAAGGGATGTCCACGCGGAAAGGAAATGTCGTCTTCCTCGCCGATGTGCTCGACCGGGCCGAGCAGATGGCTCGAAAAATCGTCGAGGAGAAAAACCCGAATCTGGAGGAAAAAGAGGCCGTCGCAAAGGATGTAGCGTTGGCCGCCATCCTCTTCGCTGATCTAAGCGCGAAACGAGTGAAAGATGTCCGGTTTTCGTGGGAGGAGATGTTGTCTTTCGACGGCGAGACCGGGCCCTATCTTCAGTACACATTGGTTCGCACGGAAAGCCTGATTCGAAAGTACGACCGCCCGATCGACGGAAAAGCGAACACGGATTTGCTGAGCACATCGGAAGAGAGTGCGTTGATCCGCGAACTTTCTCTTTTCCCGGTTGTGCTTCGGCGCTCGGAGTATGAACGGGAGCCCTTTCTAATCGGCCAACAAATGATTTCACTGGCCCGACAATTCAACCGGTTTTACGCCGCTCATCGAATCGTGGACGCCCCGGAGGGGACCAATCACGCGAGAATGCTCCTGGTGTCGGCCGTGCGGGAAGTTCTCATCACGGGTCTCAAGCTTCTTGGAATTCCAACGCTCAAAAGGATGTAGCGATCCTTTCAATGAATCTGGGCGAACGATTCTTTCAGACTGTTTCCACCCACGCCGACCGGAAGGCGCTTCGGTGGAAGGAGGAGAACGGCTGGCGGAGCTGGACCTACGCCGAAATGGGCGATCAGGTTCGAAAATACGCACGAGGTCTCCTGGCGCTCGGACTCTCCAAGGGGGATCGTGTCGCGATTTTGAGCCGTAACCGACCCGAGTGGGCTGTCGCCGATTTGGGCGCTGTTTCTATCGGTTGTGTGACGGTTCCAATTTATTCCACCAGCACGCCTGAAACGATTCGCCATATTCTGGATCACAGCGAAAGCCGCATCTTGGTCCTTTCGGCGGGGGACTCCTTCGATTGGTCTCGGTCCAGGCGCGAGCAATTCCCTCGGCTCGACCATGTGATTTTGCTGGATCCGGCCCCTGGGAACTCAAAAGACCCGGGGATCCGTTCGTTTTCAGACATCATGGGGATGGGACAGGGGGTTCCGGCCGAGGACGTTGAAAAAGCGATGGATCGCGTCGATGCGAGTGACATTTCGACGTTGATGTACACGTCGGGGACGACGGGAAAGCCGAAAGGGGTCATGTTGACGCATCGGAATGTCGAGACCAACGCTTCGTCGATGACCGGTTGTTATCCCGTCGGGCCGAGCGATGTCGTTCTCTCTTCGCTTCCAATGAGTCACGCGTTCGAGCGAACCATCGGAATGTACATGATGCTCTTCGCGGGAGCGGAGATCGCCTACGCGGAAAGCTTGGCCACGGTCCCGCAAAATCTATTGGAGGTTCGGCCGACGATCATGCTTGCGGTTCCCCGAATGCTCGAGAAATTTTACGGCCGAATACACGAAGCCATGGACCAAAAGCCAACGTTGATCCGATGGCTGTTTAAACGTTCAGTTCGCCACGCGGAGAAATGCAGGTGTCGGACCTTGTGCCCTTGGGTTCGAGGAAGTGATCGGCTCTTTTTTAAGAAAATTCGCGAGAGAATGGGAGGCCGAATGCGGCTCATCGGTTCAGGAGGAGCCGCGCTCTCCGAGGGAATCGCGAGGTTCTTCGGCGCCGTGGGCCTCAATGTCCTTCAAGGCTACGGTCTTACGGAAACCTCGCCGGTCATGGCGGCGAACCGCCCGGATCGCAATCGTTTCGGGACGGTCGGGCCGGCGATCCCCGACGTCGATATCAAGATTGCGGACGACGGCGAGGTCCTGGTGAGGGGTCCGAACGTCATGAAGGGGTATTACAAGGATGCGGGAGCGACAGCGGAAGTGTTCACTCCCGGCGGTTGGTTCAAGACCGGCGATATCGGCGAGATCGATGCCGACGGATTCTTGCGAATTACGGATCGAAAAAAAGAGATGATCAAGACGTCGGGAGGAAAATACATCGCGCCTCAGCCGATGGAGAATGAACTTAAACTGTCGCCTCTTATAGAGCAGGCCTGCATTGTCGGGGAGGGCCAAAAATACGTGGCGGCGTTGATCGTTCCCAACTTTTCCCTTTTGGAAACCCGGACACGCGAAGAGGGAATTCAGGCCGCCACGCGGGGTGACCTGGTCGCTAACTCGACCGTGCGCGAGTGGTACTCGGACCTAATCAAGAAATTCAACGAGAACCGGGCATCGTATGAAACGATCAAAAGGTTCGAGTTACTCTCCGACGAGTGGACGATTCAAGACGGAGAAATAACGCCGACGTTAAAATTGCGCCGAAAGGTCATTGCGGAACGCCACGCGACCGCGATTGAGAATTTATTTCGATAGTGATCGTAGAACCGAGAATTTACCCATATCGAATCGCGATGCAGTTCGCAGCTGACTCTCTGGCCTAAGAGCGGCCGAGAACAAAGCCACGCGGAAAAAGAACTAGGCGGGAGAAAGTGAGCCGTGTAGGAGTCGAACCTACGACCCGCTGATTAAGAGTCAGCTGCTCTACCAACTGAGCTAACGGCCCATACGCTCGGTCTTTTTCCGCGCAGCGTTGTTCTCGGTCGCTGCGGCCTAGCTGCGGCGGAAAAAATCCTTCGCTAGGTCAATGGCGCAGTCAGGCGATTGCCAACCTTCCACCGCTCCAGCGAGAGGCACAGAAATTTATCATTCAGCAGGGGGAGGCGCAACCCTTGGAGATTATAGGTAGAAGTTTCGCGGCCAAGCGTGGGTCTTGAGTTCCGCGAGAAGTGCCGCGGGCAAGAGTGTTCCATCCGAGGCGGTCACGTTGCTTTCGACATGGGTGACTTTCCGCATTCCGGGAATCACCGTGGACACGACCGGAGTGGAGAGACAAAATCGAAGCGCCATTTCCGGCAACGATTTGGCACATTCGCCGACGAGCGGCAGCAGGCGCTGGACATGCTCGTCCACCTGCTTGGGCCGATCCCCCGAAAAATAGTCGTTCCGCCAATCTCCGTTGGGGAACGCTACGCCCGGCCGGACCTTTCCGGTGAGTCCCCCTTCGTCGAAGGGGCAGCGCGCGATCACGCCGATGTTGTACTCTTTGCAAAGGGGAAAGAGGGCGTTCTCCGCCGTCGGATCAAAAATATTGTAGATGACCTGAACTAGATCGGCGAGTTTGTGCTGGGCCACCAAAATGGCGCTTTCCGGATCGTGGTCGTTCACCGAGACTCCGATGAAGCGAATTTTCCCCTCTTTTTTTAGCTGGCAAAGTTCCTCCATCCAGCCCGGTTCTTCGAGCCAATGATCTTGCCAAACATGAAGTTGATGAACGTCGATATAATCGGTCCGAAGGTTCTTGAGCGTCGCCTCGGTCGAGGTCCGAATGTAATCCCGAGGAAACGTCTCGTAGATCTTCACGCCGCACCGAGCCGGCCATTCCCGATTCTTGGGCGGAATTTTCGATGCGACGAGGATTTCGTCTCGCCCCACCTCGCGGGCGAACTCGCCGAGCAATGTTTCAGAATGTCCGGCACCGTATGCCAGGGCCGTGTCGTAGAAATTAATCCCCAGCTCAAACGCCCGCCGCAAGGCTTTTCTCGATTCAGCGTCGTCGCCGCCTCGCCACTCCGAGCCGCCCCCCATTCCCCACGTGCCGAACCCGATTTCCGAGGCCTTGAGACCGGTTCGGCCGAGCGTTCGAAATTGCATCCACGCGTCATACCAGATTTTCGTTCGAGGGGGGACTCTTGTGCCTCGCGGCGCGATCAGGTAATACCGCGCGCGGGAGGACATTATGCTCAAAGAAGGCGACAAAGCACCGGAATTTCAGCTTCAGGACGATTCGGGGAAGGAAGTTTCCCTCAAGGATCTAAAAGGTAAAAAAGTCGTTCTCTATTTTTATCCGAAAGACGATACGCCGGGATGCACGAAAGAGGCGTGCAGCTTCCGAGACGATTATGCGAAGTACAAGAAAATGAACGCCGTCATTTTCGGCGTGAGCAAAGACCCGGTCGACTCACATAAAGAATTCAAGACAAAGTATTCACTCCCGTTTCCGCTTCTGGTCGATCCGGACGCGAAACTTGCCCAAGATTACGGAGCTTGGGGAGAAAAGAATATGTACGGGAAAAAGAGCATGGGCTTAATCCGCAGCACATACGTGATCGACGAAAACGGGAAGCTCGAAAAGATCTATCGAAACGTAAAAGTGGACGGGCATTCCGAAGCGATCCTCGGGCATCTGTCGGGCAAATAAGACCGGAAGAATTTACAAGACGATACGGTCGCCGACCCTATAGTCGACGGGCGCACGGTTCCACTCGAAACGCCGCACCCGATTTCGGCCGACGACGCGAATTTCGTCTCCCTCGATCCATAGCGATGTCTGTTCTTCGATCCCCAAAACAGTGTTGCTGTTGGCTTTGTGGTATTCGGCGATCCGCTCGTCGCGCGTTTCGCTGTGCGACGCCATCGCCGGGTCGGTTTCGAGGTAATGGGGATTGATGCTGAACGGAACGAGGTTGAGCGCTCGGAAATCGGTGAGGCTCACGACGTTCCAGTCATTCGTCGTCAGGATTGTGGGGCCGGCGACGTTCGCCCCGGCGCTCCAGCCGATGTATGGCATCCCTTTCTTTACGCGATCCCGAATCGCATCCAGCAGGTAGGTCTCTCTCAATTTTTTCAAGAGGCGATACGTGTTTCCCCCTCCAACGAACAGGGCGTCCGAACGCGATAAGACCGGCATCGGGTCTCGGTCCACATTCAGATGTTCGAGCTTGAAAGGCGCGGGGAGGAGGGCGTCGCAAACCTTCCGAAAATATTCTTCGGGATCGATAAACAGCGCGGCCGATACGAAGGCCGGGCGCTTAGAAGATTTGAGAAACGGAAGAATGTCGGCCTTGCAGTGTTCCAAATAAGGCCGGCCGGAGTTGCTGATGAGAAGGAGCTTCATAGTTGGGACACTCATGGCTCATGAACCGGGGTGCGTCAAGTGGCGCTACCAAATCATTTCAATTCCCGTCAGAGTCCTGATTTCCCGGTCCTCCGTAACCAGCGGAACTCCCAGAGACTTCGCCGTGGCGGCGATGACGCGATCCGCAGGATCCGCCAAACGGTCTGGAAAGAGGGTGCTTTCAAAGACAATTTCGGGAGTCATGGGATGAATCACGATCCGTGAGCGGGTTACGGCGCTTTCCAGCCACGAAAGAAAAGATCCCGAAATCTCGATCCTCGCTTTTTTGGAAAGCATCGCGATTTCCAATAAGGAAATGTCCGATATACCCAGTCCCCCTTTTAAAGCTTGCTTTTCGACTCTCCTTTTTGCAGCTTCGCCCAGCTGAGACGGATTACCGATCATCCAGAGCCAGGTATACGTATCAAGAAGAATCAAGGCCGGGCTGCGTCCCAATGATCAGGATCCATCGCCGGGCTCAGGATATCGCCCGTGATGTTGAAGGAGTCTTTCATGCATCCCATAACCGTGGTTCCGGAGATTTCGTCGGCGGGGATGTCAAGTGTGGTGCCCCTCGTCATCAGAAGTTGGAACCGGGCTGTAACGGAAAAAAAATATTGCCCATTTAAGCCAACCCCCGCCTACCTTAAATTCAGTCTCGATAGGCCTCTTTTCGATGGTGAACAGCGGTCATAAATATTACGAATGATTTTTCGTCAATTTCGTAAAAGAAGCGCCAATCGCCAACTCGATATCGCCATGTCGGTGGTTCCCAGTTCCGAAGTCTTTTTATTTGTGGACCAAAATGAGGTTCTGTCTCCAGCTGAGGGTAAACCGTCTTATTGAGTTTTTCGACAATTCTTTGGGAACCTCCCCTCAAAACGTCGTTCAAATTCTTTGTGAAGTTCTCGGTCTCAAAGATCCGATATTTCAAGCAACAAAACGTCCCTTCTTCCTCGCAGCATCTTGAGATCCTTTACGAAGTCGTTCGACCAAAGTTTGGTTTCCAAGAATTTCCAACGTTTCGAATTCATCGGAAAAATCCGCTTCCTGAACATATCGTTTCAAAGCATATTCAATAAAATTAGCAATTGGTCGATGGTCGAGTTCGGCATGTCTCTTAATAGTGTTGTATGTCTCTTCATTTACTCTCAACGTGAGGGTTTTGGGCATAAGCTTCCTTTCGATTCACTTCGCTTCAATTATATTCGTTTTACTTCTTTTAGTCTAGAGTTGTTGGAACATCCAATCATCCAAAGAATTCAGCTTCTTACAGAAAAAACCGCCTCAAATACAAGTGTATGGTGGACCCCAAAAACTGGACAGCAACCGACCCTCCAACTAGGGGGGTCTTAAGGAGGATCCAGGATGGGGATGAGGAAGAATCACACGAACGAATACAAGGCGAAAGTGGTGCTGGCGGCGTTGAGAGAGGACCGGACGATGTCGGAGCTGGCTTCGGAATTTCGGGTACATCCGATTCAGATCGGGTTGTGGAAGAAGGCCGCGACCCATGGATTGGCGCGACTGTTTGAAAAGGGAAACGGATTTCATGCGAAGGAGGAGGAGCAAAAGGAGCTGATCGAAAAGCTCTACGGGAAGATCGGCGAGGTCGAGGTGGAAAACGACGGGCTTAAAAAAAAGCTCGGGCTTTGAGCCGGGAGGAGCGATGGAGTTGGATCGACGCGGGAAATGGAGCGCCGAGTTTGACCTGGCAATGCGAGGTGTTGGGATTGGCCCGGTCGAGCTTCTACTACTGCCCGGCGGCCCCCAGCGCGGAGGATCTGATGTTGATGAATTTGATCGACGCCCAATACACCAAGACGCCGTTTTAAGGGAGCCGAAAGATGGTGATCTTTTTGCGGACTCAGGGACGCTCGGTCAACCGCAAGCGCGTGCAACGACTGATGCGGCTCATGGGGATTCACGGAATTTGTCCGGGGCCGAACACGAGCCGGCGTCGGCTGGAGCACGTCGTCTATCCGTATCTTCTTCGGGGCGTCGTGATCGAGCGGCCCAATCAGGTCTGGAGCGCGGACATTACGTACATCCGCCTGATGCGTGGCTTTGCCTACCTGGTCGCGATTCTGGACTGGTTTTCCCGCTACGTGCTCTCCTGGAGACTCTCCAACAGCTTGGAGACGGCCTTCTGCACGGAGGCCCTCGAAGAGGCCTTGGGGAAGGGATCTCCCGACATTTTCAACACGGATCAGGGGTGTCAGTTCACGAGTCAGGATTTCACAGGGCGGTTGAAAAGCCAGGAGATCCAGATCAGCATGGACTCCCGCGGGCGAGCCTTCGACAATATCTTCGTGGAGAGGCTCTGGAGAAGCGTGAAATACGAGGATGTTTATCCCAAGGGCTACCAAGCCAGGACCGAAGCGCAGGAGGGACTCAACCAATACTTTCAGTTTTACAACGACGAGAGGTTCCATCAATCCCTTCAATATCGAACTCCCTCCATGGTTCATTTCGGAGCGAAAAAGATCCTTCGGTGCGTCCATGACGGAAAACGGCTTGCGAGATTGGCGTAGAAACGACGATCCGACATTGGGACGACCGAAACATCGGCGTTCTTTTGCCCCGTCGCCCCCTTTATCCACTCTGGACTTATCCACAGCGGGGGCTGTCGTCCCTTTTTTGAAACAAGAAAGAAAAAAGGAGCAAAAAAGAAAGAAGGAAAAGGAGGGGGGAGATCCTGGGACCTATTGGAGGGTCCCGTCTCTCCCCCTTTTATTATTGGAAAAAAACAAACAAGTGCTACCCAAACAATTGTCTAGACAATGGGGTCCACCTCAGCTTTGCCGCAATGGATTCTTAAGCGTGCGCGTTTGTTACATCTGCTCGCTGGGTCGCTGAACGTCGGTCGCCTTCTTCCCTTCATGAAGAATCGTGATTTCTACTCGACGGTTCCGCTGTCTTCCGGCGCTGTTGGTGTTCGGGGCGATCGGAAAAGCCTCGCCATAGCCCCTCACCGTGATTCGGTCCCGCGGAATATCGTTCTGCTCCAACACTTGTTCAACCGCTCTGGCTCTTTGTTGTGACAGCTCCTGGTTGTAGGCATCCGACCCCATACTATCGGTGTGTCCTTCAATGAGGATTTGCCGTGAGGGATTTTGTTGAACGACCTGCGCCACCTTTTCGATTTCGCGAATGGCTCCCGGCGTGAGATCCGCCTTTTCAACCTCGAACATCATTTCGCGAAGGGTAATTTGCGTTCCCGCCTTCGTCTCTTTGGCCTTCAATTCTGCAAGCTGCTTTTCCAAGTCTGCTTTGGCTTGCTGCGAAGTCGTTTCAATCTCTTGTACTCGTTTTTCCGCTTCCCGCGCCCGTGCCTGCGCTTCCTCGGCCTCTTTCCTGGCTCGCTCCGCCTCCAGAGTTCGAGATTTTAGAACGATCTCTTGCCTCCCCTCACTCATGCCTGCCAGCTCGGCCTCGTACTTTTTCTGATTCGACTGATTTCGTGCGATCTGGATTTTTCGCTCAACAATATAAGCAACGTGGTCCATTTCCTCCGGTTCCGCTCCCTCTTGGACCAAGCTATCCGCCCGATCCAGGGACTGCTTGGCATCATGAAGGGCCAGTGGGGCGTTTTGGGAAATCTCCGGGTCCTGCGCAGCCGCGTCGTACGTTTGGCGCGCTCTTTCCACCGCGGGACTCGTGGAAGCACAACCTCCCTGAAACAGCATAAAAGTAACCACGGCGCCCAAAAGGGCCGAATTTTTGAGTTGGATTGAAATCATGCGTCCTCCGTTTCCCACGACTGTCACTGTGTGATCCCGCGACTGCTTTCTTTGCGCAGCGTCTCCATGGTCTTGCTCGCCTCCTCAGACAAACGCTTGCTCTTATCTGCGGCACCCTTGGACTGAGCCACTTGGGCGTCGACCATCGCTTGTTCGGCCATGCGGCGCGCCTGATCGTACTCTTCATCCGACATCGCCTTTTTGGCCTTTTCGAGCTTTTCCTTTGCCATTTGAACGTCCAACGGGGCCGCACTCATCGTCTCCGGTTTCTCGGCTTCCCGAAGCGTCGCCTCGGCCGTTGAAAGAATGTCTGTCGGGGGTCTAGCGTGGCTACACCCCAAAAGAATGACGGCATATGCTCCCACGCAAGTGGCGAATTTCCAGTTCATCGGCGCCTCCTATAAGTGCTGCGTAGGTAAATAGATCAAAACGCCCCCTCTCAGCAAGAAAAAGAGCGCACCCTTCGAGAATGGCGACCGGCGTGGAACCTAGCGGAAGTGTTAGGGCAGCGTTATGGTTATGCGTTACGATGAACGACACCAAAAAACAACTGCCTATTCCGTTTCGATCCCTGCCGAAGTTCGACGGGCCGTTCGACGAGATCTTCCCTACCTGCCGAGTCACGTACCAGGCGATTCGAGCGGGACCGTAATGAAACTCGTCTCGCAAGGACAACACCAGGGCTTGGCGATGGCCGTCCCCTAAAAGGAAATTTCAAGAATGGGAGGGTTGTACGGAAGGATGAAGCCCGGGGGTTGGGAGGGAATATAGACGCGACCGATGTGAAAAGGGAGACGAACGAGGATGGAGAAGCGGGAAATAGGGGAGGATAGCGAGAGCCGAGGCTCTCTCGGGGCATGAACTTGAGCGGAGTCGCCGGACTTTGAATAAGAGAATGCGTTACCCGGCGATTCGTTGATCGAAATCGGCGTTGGATTCTTCTCGGACTTGGTTAAAGTCGAAGGATTGGTAGGGGCTTGCTTCTTCGGCGGCCATGAGAAAAGGAATCTTCCCGTGCCGGTCGAAGAAGGACTCGACCGGTTTTTGCGGCGGAGCGCGAGAGGCTTGGGGAACGAGGATGAAAATTTCCGCGGGATGCGAGAGGAAGGCGGCGAGCTTCATTTCGTTGTGGCAGCGGGGGCAGTCGATCGGCAGGGTTCCAAAGATCCGGGCGAGGAGGGTGGCCCAGCGGGGCGTGAGGGGTTTCTCCGAAATTCGTTGGACCTGCGCTTTCGTTTTCAGGCCCAGGAATCGCCGGGTGGCGGAGGCATAGAGGCCGGCGTACCGGCGATAATGTTGATACGTATTCGGGATGTGAACGGTCAGATGCGCGAGGAATTCTACGGGTGAAAAGTTCAGGGTGTTCCCTTTCCGAGTCCGCAGGGAAATCGAGTCTTGGGTGTACGTCAATTGGGATAACGAGACGGGGATTCGAAAGGCATAGGCCAAGCGGCGGGTGAGCTGTTCCCGGTCGGAGGCGGGGAACGGATCGGAATGATGGACATGGATACCGGAATGTCGAAACCGTTGGCGCAGGGCAGAGCGAGGTCGATATCGTCGACATTGTGGACACGGTGGTGGTTGTGCTTGGCCCGGAAACGGGCGACGCGGTGCAGACACTCAAAGCAGGAATCTTGGAGATCGCCGATGTCTTTGTCGTGAACAAGAAAGATGTAGCGGGAGCCGAGCGGGTCGTCCATGACATCGAATCCATGTTGTCGCTCAAGCCGACGGAAAATCGGTGGACACGGCCCGTCTTGCTCACGGAGGCGCGAAGCGGGGAGGGCGTCGAGGCTCTTTGGCAGGCGATCGAACGTCACCATTCGGAACTCGATCGGCGGGGGATCGAACCGAACGAACGGCTTCGGCGGCACCTCCACGAACTGAATGAAATTGTGGAAACTCGATTCACGTCGGAAACAATGGCCCGGCTCCAAAAAGATGAGGATCTTAAGGCGCGCCTTTCTAAGGAGGCCAGACCTAATCTTTATGCGATGGCGGAGAAGATCTTGTCGGATTCAGCCCGGCCGACTTCGCGGCGAAAATAACGGCTCTGTTATCGAGGATCTGGTCTCACATTGGAGCGGAGTCGAAGTGAACCCGCACTTACTAGCATGATGAAAATGAGAAAGAAGAGTTCGCGGGAAGATGTTGTGGCGCTGCCGCAGCCGTACAAATGCGTAACCACGGTGTCACTCTGGGAAGAGGCGTTCAAGTCCGGATCGATCAAGAACGTGGCGGGGTCGCCCTGAAGAAGACGCAAACTTCCCCCCATTTCATCGACCATCCAACACTCGGGCGCGCCGTTGGGGGTGGACAGGCAGATGTTATTCGTCGATCCCAGGACCAAGCAGGCCGAGATCTCAGCGGGGCTGGGCGATTCGTCATTGAGGCTCAGAAGAAAACTGCCGCGCAATTCCGTAGGTAAAGAGAAGGGCTCGCCCGACTCGATCTCGACGGCCTCGATTTGGTAAAGCGAACAGACTTCCGAGGTCAACGTCGTGCTCGCGCCGATCGACGTGACGCTCACCCCCGTTTTCCCCACGACCTGGATGAGGAGGCAGGCCGTGGCTGTATTGCCCTGGCCGTCGTCGACAACGACACAGGCGGTGAATTTCCCTTTGGAATAGGTATGAACCTGTTCGGGTGTCCCGGCGACGTTGACGGTCCCGTCACCGAAGAACCAGCGATAGGTTAAAGGATCGCCGTTGGGATCGGTGGCCGCCGACATAAAGTTGACCTGTAGGGGAGTTTTTCCCGTAGCCGGCGAGGCGGAGAGGGAAACCCACGGAGATCCCGGGACAGGTGTAGGCGTCGGTGTTGGAGAGGGCGTTGCAGTCGGCGTGGGCGTCGGCGTGACGATCGGAGTTCGTGCCGAGAAAAGAGCTTGGATATCGCTCGGACTCAGCGCCCCCTGATAGACTCGAATCTCATCCAGCGAGCCAGCAAAGTAAGGTGTTACGGCCTGCGGGTACTGTCCGAAAACAAGATTCGTCGTCGTGGAAGGCGCACCCGATGTTCCGGTCCACGGTAGAGACGCCTTCTGAATCCCATCGACATACAACTTCCCGCCGGTCGAATCGACCACGAACACAACGAAATGCCACTGATTGTCTGCGTAACCGGAAGTCCGCAAGCTGCAAGTGCCGCCGTCCCAGACATAATCGGACCCATCGCGGAAATACCAAGCGCATAGGTCGCCCCCGTTAACAAACAGTTGGTAGCCGTTGAGAGACGCAGGAAGATATTTGTTCACGATCCCATTCAGGCCGGAAGCGGAAGTTTTTATCCACGTCGCAAGCGAAAGCGGAAAGGCATTTAAGTCGCTTGCGTGTGTCACATTGACGTAGTCGTCCACGCCGTCCAACGCGAGTGCCGGGTAACCATCGGAGGAAGTCCATGTGGGACCATTCAACAACGAACCGTTGTGGCTGTTGCCGGAAGAATCGGATGCCGTGACACCGCTTCCTTCGTTCAAATTCCAATACCCGAGAAGGACAGGGTTTGTGGGAGTTGGAACGGGAGTCGGTGTTGGTGTGACAGTTGGAGTCGCCGTAGGAGTCGGAGTCGGAGTAGGCGTGACGCCGGTCAAAAGCTCACACGGAACTTTAACGAGGAAAGCATCTTGGCGTGGGCCTCCCATGTTGCTGGTCCAGACCATGTACTCGCCGGTCACGTCGATGTTGGCTTTGGGCATTTTGGAGTAGTCGTCCCCTCCCCCTGCGGCGTCGAGGTTCGTCATGACGGGGGCGACAATTAAAATGTTGTTGGTTTGGGAACCGTCGAGACGGAAACAAATAATCTCATTTGAGCGAGATAGATTATTCCGGGTAGCTCCACTTCCACAGGCGAATTGTTGAGTGGAGGGAACGCCTGGTCTCGCATTTCCATGAGTGATGTGGTTTGGAGCCGGTACCCACTCCATGCTGTACTGCACGAGTAACTTACTGAGTGGATTCGCAAAAAAATCCCAAACATACATGGCATTTGCTTTGGGATCCCAGTTGTCAGGGCCAACGCCGTATCCGTATCCCATATCCAGATGTCCCAAGGCACCGTCCTGATCCCAAACCATTCGTTCCGACCCGTTGCTCAAATCGAAAATCCGCATTTCAAGATCGTATTGACCGTCGATATTTTCCAGCGACATCAGCCATCGGCCGCTTTTATCCACGTGGCATTCGTCGAAATCCCTGATTTTCGGGAAGTACTGATATTGGCGGGTGTCTTCGTGGTAAACGAGGCAACCGAGCATCTCAGCGGTTCCATTATCTCGAAGCGAGACTGAATGAACCCGGTCGTCATCGCTCGAATGGAGTTGCCAGATGTAATTGTTCGGATATGGAGTGCTGACGTCAAAAACCGTTTCGAACTGCTTGGCCAGTACGTCGTAGCGAAGCATCCGAGGACCATCGTTCAGGTAGATTTTGGTTGGTTTCGTGCCGCTGAAATACCACCCTTCGCCGCTGTTCCAGCTATAGCCGCTGGAGGAATCAAAAATAGGGCCCAAGTTTTGAACTGCTTTGGTTAACTTGTTGTAACTAAATAGCGTAACTCCCGCTCCTCCGACGTTCCGGTTCGTTCCCAGAAAGATCAACATCGTGTCGCTTCCGACATGGTTGTTGATATTGCGCCAGTAGGAGTAGCCGACGGAAAATACGCAGTCGGTTTCGCCGATACAATCACTGCTGTTGGTCAGTCGAATCCCCTCCGTATTATAAGGAGAGGGGAAGACGAATGATCCGCGACCGGTGGGTAGAAATTGTTGGATCTGCACTGCGCTTAAGAGAGGGCGGGTGATATTCGTGGTCGACGATTCTAGGAAGCCCCCAGCCGCTAGAACATTGCCGGCAGCGGCAATAGCCCCTAAAAATGAACACGTTCCGAAGCGCCACGGACCCGACAAAACCCCTCCTTACAGACGAAGGGCTCTGCTACTGCAAGTTCGTAGCCACGCGTATTTTTACGTAACAAGTTGGATTTTAAGTATTAGTTTAAGGAACAAAAGTTCCCTAATGAAAGTTTTGCGCACTGCGCCGATACGTTTTGCAGTTTCCGGTGAAGCTTGGCGCAATCAACCCGGCCGGCTTCGCGGCGAAAATAGGGGCTTGGCGCCGCCTTTCCAGCGCGCATAACGCCCCAATGCGAGCAGCGGAAAATAAAGACGATAATAATCGTAGCGAAGGTAGAAGTGTCGGGGAAAACCGGTTCCAGTCCATTCCGGCTCGTCCCAACTCCCATCCGCTTTCTGGCTTGCGATGAGCCATCGAACGCCGCGCTCGATCGCTTTCTCCTGTTTCTGTTTGCAGGCCAAAAGACCGATCAATCCCCACGCCGTCTGGCTCGCTGTCGACGTGCCCAGGGGAACGTAACATCCTTTTTCGTATGATTCACACGACTCGCCCCATCCGCCATCGGAATTTTGAATCGACGTGAGCCAAACGCCCGCCTTGCGAACATATTCGGCAGCCTAAAAGGAAATTTCAAGAATGGGAGGATTGTACGGAAGGATGAAGCCCGGGGGTTGGGAGGGAATATAGACGCGACCGATGTGAAAAGGGAGACGAACGAGGATGGAGAAGCGGGAAATAGGGGAGGATAGAGAGAGCCGAGGCTCACTCGGGGCATGAACTTGAGCGGATTCGCCGGACTTTGAATAAGAGATTGCGTTACCCGGCGATTCGTTGATCGAAATCGGCGTTGGATTCTTCTCGGACCTGGCTAAAGTCGAAGGATTCGTAGGGCCTCGGTTCCTCGGCCGCGACGAGGAAGGGAGTCTTCCCGTGCCGATCGAAGAAGGATTTAATAATTTTCTGGTTCGATGACCCGCACGGCGCTTGCGTCGTACTGCGCCCGTTTCAAGGCCATTCCAGAATAGGAAACCATAAACCCACGAAGCTTGCCATTCACTTCAAACCCCGGAGTTGAATCCCTCTTCTTGCTATTTTCTTATCGTATTCATCCGGGAGTGTTTCCATCTTTAATATGACATCTGCCGGCGTATTCGGGTTTTCAGTGAGGGCTACGAGAACGCCCCGGCGGCGGGAAGTATCGTCGTCGAGTCTCGCCTGGTCTGCCAATTGTCGCAGCACGCTCACGGGGGTCGTTGGATTCGCGGCAAGGGTACGAAGGACCTTCGAATCGTCTGCTTTGACTAAATTCGCAAGATACTTCACGGGCGTAACCGGATCCTTGGCCAATTCAAGTTGTGCGACCATTCGCACGCGATTATCGGTATGTCGGGTCAATTCGAATACAATTTCCCTGGGTGTTTGAGGATTCCGGATAATTCCACGTATTGTATCAATCTCTTCGGATTGCATGTTCTCTCGTGGGGAGGGCAAATCGCGGAGCGCCCGCTCGAGAATCGTTTTCGTGTTCTCCTTCGGGAGATTCGGATTGAGCGACAGGGCCGCATTCGGAGTTCCATTACCTTTCGCCAACTCCATCAGAATTTCTTTCGGCGTATTCGGGTTGGATGCCAAGGCTCTGAGCGTTTTTCGCCGCAAAACGGGGTCTTGGTACATCGACCGTAAAATTTCAGGCGGCGTGTTCCGATTGTAAGCAATTCCATCGAAAGCGAAGCGCGCCGGCCGATTATCCGGGGATGTTTTCACCAACCTCAGGATGGATTCAATGTCTTCGGTAGAAACATCCGGTCGGCGGAACGCCTCGCGTACCTGTTGCGGAAAATATTCGGCCAGATAAAAGTTCACCTCCTTGGCGATGACAAATAACACTATTGCCGTCCCTAAGAGGGGCTGCCATCGAGACGAGATCGGCGGTGAGAGAAAGGGGATCAGGATCGCCGATATCGACCATCCGATGGCAAAGCCAAAGATCGCTCCGACTGTGATGATGCGGAGAATGCTGTAGAGATTGCCGCCGAGGAGATTCCCAAGTACCCACAAGGGAATGGCTCCAAGGAAGAGGCCGTAGACTCCACCGAAGAGCCGCACCCGGTTGTGATTCGACGATTTAAGGTGGTAGCGACAAATTCCGAAATACACAGCGAACACGGCGAGATGACAGGCGACGGCTGGCCCAATATGGTCAAAGAAGACCCGTATCAAAGGAGCCACACGGGAATTCTACGCCGGGTGCCCAACGATAGCCAGTCGCCAATCTCAACGACCGCAAAGGGTCGTGTAAATAATCGATTTTACCTGACTCCGTTACCCTTCCTGCCACGTCGAGCCGCGAACAACACCCATAGACCTACGCCCAGCAAATATAGCGAAAGAGTGTGAAACGAGGCCGGCCATGCGCACCCCGCCGTTCCCCTTGAAAAGTGGATCTCAATGGACCTGCTTCCTTCACATAAATCTCCCTCACCGTCGCCGTTCTTGTCGGATTGATCCGGATCGAAAATGAGAGGACAGGTATCCTCTTCGTCCAGCACGCTGTCCCCATCGTCGTCTTCATCACATACGTCACCAATGCGGTCGCCGTCGGAATCCGCCTGGCGTTCATTCTGAACAAATGGACAGTTGTCCGATGGGTCCACGACGTTGTCGTTGTCGTCATCTTCATCGCACACATTTCCAGCGGAGTCCTCGTCGTCATTGAGCTGGACTGGATTACTTGCTTCCACGCAATTGTCGTCCGTACTGGAACGCCATCGCCATCCAAGTCATTCTGGCAAGCATCTCCCCGTCCGTTACCGTCCAAATCGGTTTGGTCCGGATTCGGAACCAGTCTGCAATTGTCCACTTCATCCGATATGCCGTCGTTGTCGTCGTCCGCGTCACACGCGTCGCCTGACCCGTCTTGATCGGCGTCAAGTTGAGTTACGTTTGCAACCGTCCGGCAGTTGTCGTCTCCGTCACTCAGCTGATCCTCATCGGAGTCCGAATCCTGGAAATCGGGTGTGCGGTCGCCATCCGTGTCGACAGCCGGAGTGAGGAGATCCGAATCCCCCGCTTCCACAGCGTCCGTGATTCCGTCTTCATCCGAATCGACGTCGGACCGGTCTGGATTTCCATCTTGGTCAGTATCTACTGTGGTGCCCGGGTACGATTCATCCACGTCGTAAATGAAATCGCCGTCCTCATCGGTTTCCGGGGGAACCGAGGTCGCATCGGCTGGATTTGTAGAGGCCAGAAATTCTCGAAGCTCGCTAAAACCGTCTTGATCAAAATCGTCGGCAGAGTTGTTGACCACATCCGGATCGAGGAGTGCGTTCTTGTACGCGGGGTTGGCGTCTCCATCCCCTCGAATAAATCCAATTCCATAATAAATCTCGAAACCGTCCGGAATACGGTCATCGTCGGTATCCACACTCCCGTTTTCCGTTGTGAATACAGCTTCCCCAACCTCGTCGGGTAGTCCGGCTGAATGGACTTTTACGACTACCGACTCCGTAACCGGAATCGCCGGGTTTTGAACGTCCGCCACGGAAACGGTGACATTCGTACCTTGTAGAATCGGTACGGTTGGCGTGATGGTAATGGTTTTGGTTATGTTGCTGGAAACGACGGTAAAGGGAACAGAAAGGCCGGATATCACAACACCAATATCGGCAGGATCGATGTTTCCGAGATCGAACCTCTTAGGACGGTATAGCGGACGTCAGCCCGTGCTCTGAGGTGTTATCCTCAGAGCACGTAGTTTGGTCTGAACCAACTTTTCAAGGAGCTGACGATGCAAGCAAAATACTCTATTGGGATCGATCTGCACAAGTCTGTGATCC
>DATDPG010000064.1 GCA_035292885.1 Bdellovibrionota bacterium
GTAGGGCCGATTCCGGCTCCCACACAGGCCGCGCCCGCGACGGTATTCGAGGAGGTCACGTACGGATACGTCCCGTGGTCGACATCCAATGAAGTCCCCTGCGCCCCTTCAAACAGGATGTTCTTTTTCCGCCGTTGAGCCTCATGAATCAGAAGCGACGTATTGCACACGTGCGGCTCCAGCCATTTCCGGTGGACGTCAAGTTCACGGCGCAGTTCGTCCAGCGATATCGGCGGGGCGCCGTAGATTTTCTCCAGGATCAAATTCTTCGTTTTGACCAACTCGCGGAGTTTGTCGTCCAGATCCTCGGAGTAGATATCGCCGACGCGGAGACCCTCTCGCGCAACTTTGTCGACGTACGTGGGGCCGATCCCGCGTAGCGTGGTGCCGATCTTTTTTTCTCCCAGGCGTTCTTCGGCGAGCTGCTCGATCCGCTGGTGATACGAAAGAATGAGGTGGGCGTTTTCGCTGATCCGGAGATTGTCCGGCGTAACGGCGTGTCCATGCTCCCGTAAAAGGGCGATCTCTTCCTTCAAAACTTGAAGGTTGATGACCACCCCGTTCGCGATGACGCAGACGACTTCGTTTCGAAGAATTCCGGACGGAATGAGATGAAGAACGATCTTTTCGCCGCCCACGACCAGCGTGTGGCCCGCGTTGTTCCCGCCCTGGAACCGCACCACCATGTCGGCCTTTTCGGCCAACAGATCGACGATCTTCCCTTTTCCTTCATCGCCCCATTGGGCGCCCACAACGACCACATTCGACATACTAACTCCTTAAAGTTTCACCTGCCGGACACTTCGAATGTCCGTCACGGCCCGCAGTTTCTGGATGACTTTGGGCGAAGCCGCGGAATCGATGTTCACAACGGCCAGAGCTTTCTTGCTCTGCTCGTCCAGCGCCACCTGCATTTGGGAGATATTGACCTTGTTCGCGCCCAAGATCGTTCCCCATTTTCCGACCACGCCCGGTTTATCCACGTTCTCGATCAGGAGCAGATGACCTTTCGGCAGGACTTCCATGTAAAACTGGTTGAACCGGACAAGCCGTTCGTATTTCCGTCCGAACACGGACCCTGAAACAAGGTGCTCTTCCTTTCCCCCTCGGATTCCGGCGGTCACCATGCTTGTGAACCCGGCCGCTTCCTGCGTCCGAAGTTCGCTGATCCGGATGCCGCGCTCTTTGGCCATCGGAAGGGCGTTGACGAAATTGACCGAGACGGACGAGAGATGCGACATCAATCCCTTGAGCGCGGCGGAGGTGATGGCAGCCGTGTCGTATTTCGTGATTTCCCCGGCGCATTCCACGCGGACTTCTTGGATGGATTCGGCGCCCAGTTGTCCCAAGAGACTGCCGAGGCGCTCGGCCAAGTTGATATAAGGTCCCAAAGTGGCCAGAACTTCGCGACTGACATTGGGAACGTTGACGGCATTTATGATGAGGCCGTCGACAAAGTAGGCGTACAGCTGGTCCGCCGCCGCCAGCGCCACCTGTTCCTGCGCTTCATCCGTGGAAGCGCCCAGATGGGGAGTGGTGATCACACGTTCATGCCGAAGAAGCGGATGATCGGCCGGGAGAGGTTCGTTCTCAAAAACATCCAGCGCCGCTCCCACCACTTTGCCGCTGTTGAGCGCATGAAGCAGGGCGGATTCATCCACGATTTCCCCCCGCGCGCAGTTGATCAGCCGCACGCGGTTTTTCATCTTGGCAAACGCGTCTTTGCCGATCATGTGGCGCGTGGACTCGTTGAGCATCGTGTGAATCGTGATGAAGTCCGACTTCTCGTACAAAGATTGCAGAGACACCCACTGGGCTCCCGCCTCCGCGGCCGCCGTTTCCGAAATGAACGGGTCGTAACCGAGAACTTCCATTTTAAGTCCCCGGGCCCGGCGGCTGACTTCGCGACCGACGTTCCCCAGGCCGATGACCCCCAAGGTCTTTCCCGCAAGTTCGGTTCCGATAAATTTCTTCCGGTCCCATTTTCCCGCGTGGAGCGACGCGTGCGCTTGAGGGATGTTCCGGGCCAGCGCCATCATCATGGCGATCGCATGTTCGGCGGTCGTCACGGCGTTGCTGCCGGGGGTGTTCATGACGATGACACCCCGCTTGGTCGCGGCTTCCAGATCGATGTTGTCGTATCCCATCCCCGCGCGGGCGATCGCGCGCAATTTGCCCGCGCGCTGAAGAACTTCCTCCGTAATTTTCGACCCGCTCCGGACGACGATCCCCTCGCACTCTTTCACCGCTTCAGCCAGCTGCGCGGGCGGGAGTCCCGTTTGGACTGCCACTTTGGCTTTCGGAATCGCGCGAAGCTTCGCCAGCCCTTTTTCGGGGATTTCGTCGCAGACCAAAATTTTCACGACAGCGCCTTCGCCTTTCGATAGCCGGCTCTTTTGGCGGCTTGCGGGAAATGCCCGGCGAGACTCCCCTCGATCGTTTCGATCGCTCCCAGAAGGTCCGCCGGCGTGCACGCCCCCATATGCGCCAGGCGGAATATTTTTCCGGAAAGCGAGCCTTGGCCGCCGGCGAGCCAGAGGCCCTCTTGCGTTTTGAGATCGGAGAGCCATTTCTTCGCGTCGAGGCCCTTGGGGATATTGGCTACGGTGATTCCGTACGTGGCTTCGTCGTCCCGGTTGAAAAGATCCAAACCGTCCTCGCGGAATGCGGCCCGCGCCATCGCCGACATTTTCTTGTGACGGGCGAAGACGGCCTCTTTCCCTTCTTCCTCGATCATCCCGAGCGCCGCGTTCAGCGACCGGCAGAGGGAGATCGCCGGCGTGAACGACGCTTCGCCGTCCCGCTGTTTGGCGATCTCGCGTTTGAGATCGAAGTAGTAGGCCTGGGGTTTGGACGTCTCCAGCCGCTGAAGGGCGCGGGGCCCGACGGCGACCGTGGCGAGGCCGGGCGGCGACATCAGCGCCTTCTGCGAGGCGCCGATCATGACGTCTATCCCGTCTCGCTGCATATCGAGGTCGTGAATGCCGATCGCCGTAATCGCATCCACCACAAGCAATGTGTCGTCCCGCTTCGAGAGGGTACGGCCGATTTCCACCACCGGATGAAACGCGCCGGTGGACGATTCGCACGCTTGAATCAGTACGCCGCGCGTCGACGACGAGAGTTCGTGCGTTACCTGCTTCGCCGTCGCCGCCCTCCCCCATTCGGCGCGAACGACTTTGGCTTTCAGGCCGAAATGCCGGGCCAGCTCCACCCAACGTTCGCCGAACTTGCCCGCTTCCACCACGACCACTTCATCGCCGCGGGCGAAAAGCGATCCGGCCGCCGCTTCCAGGCCGCCGGTTCCGCTGGAGGGAAAAATCGCCACTTGGCCGGACGTTCCGCAAAGCTCGGCGAGACGTTTCCGGATGGAGGCCAACACCGCGCTGAATTCGGGGGAGCGATGATGGATCATCGGCTGGGAGCCCGCTTTGCGCACCCGTTCGGGGACCGGTGTCGGCCCTGGTGTGAACAGCCGGACTTCGGTCATCGTAGCGCCTTGGCGGCTATCTCAAGCTGCTCGATCAAAATTTTGAGTTTCTTCGCGTCTTTTTGTTCGATGAATCCGGGCGCGTCGTTCAACAGCGTGGAAATCGTCTTCTTCTGGTCCGCTTTGAGCTTTCCGCCTTTTTCGTCGAAACTCTTCTTTAATTTGTGAAGGAGGAGGTCGGCCTTTTGCGAGAGGCCTTCCGACTCTTCCCGGCCTTTCAGTTCGACTTCGTAATCGGCCGCCGCCTGTTTCATTCCTTCCACTTCATCGTTCGTCAGGCCGCTCGACATCGTGACCGTGATCGACTGACTTTGTCCGGTGTAGAGATCTTTCGCCGAAACCTGGACGATTCCGTTCGCATCGATATGAAACGAAACGTCGATCTCCGGCTCCCCTGCTTTCGCTTTGCGGATACCGGTTAAAAGGAATTCGCCCAGAAGTTCGTTTTCGTCCGCCACGGGACTGTTCCCCTGGTAGGTCTGAATCCGAACCGTCGGCTGATCGTCCGTCACCGTCGTAAAAATTTTGTGCGCCGACACCGGAACGGTCGTGTTGGCTTCGATCAATTTGGTGAACGTTCCGCCGGCCGATTTAATGCCGAGCGGCAGCGGCGTGACGTCGAGGAGAACCATTTCGACCTCTTCCTCTTTCGATGTCAGCGCGGCGGCTTGAATCGCGGCTCCCACGGCCACGACCTCGTCGGGATGAACTTGCTTGTTCGGCGAACGCTTGAAAAAATTCGATACCATGTCCTGAAGAAGCGGCATGCGGGTCTGGCCGCCGACGAGAAGGACATCGTCCAGGTCGTCGCGGTCGACCTCGGCCATCTTAAGGCAGGATTCGCTGATCTTGAGCGTTTTTTCGAGAAGCGGCCGGGTCAGTTCCTCAAGTTTGGTACGCTGGAAGGTCATGCTCAAGTGAAGGGGCTCCGATCCAACCTGGGCGATAAACGGCAGACTGATTTCCACCTCCCGGAAATTGGAGAGGTCGACCTTCGCCTTTTCGCACGCATCTTTCAGGCGCTGAAGCGCCATGCGGTTTTGGCGCAGATCGAAGTCCCTGTCGCGCAGGAATGCCTCGGCGGCGTAATCGATGAGGAGATTGTCGATGTCGTCCCCTCCCAAGAACGTGTCCCCGCTGGTGGCCAGGACTTTGAAGACGCCTCCTTGGATTTCCAGAACCGAAATATCGAACGTCCCTCCACCCAGGTCGAACACGGCGATCGTTCGGTTGTCTTTCTTGTTGAATCCATAGGCGATCGCCGCGGCCGTCGGTTCGTTGATGATCCGCAGGACATCCAAACCGGCGATCTTGCCGGCGTCTTTCGTGGCTTGCCGCTGGTTGTCGTTGAAATAAGCCGGGACCGTAATGACCGCCTGCTCCACGGTCGCATGGAGGTGCGCCTCCGCCACATGCTTCATTTCCAACAGGACGATCGAGGAGATTTCGGGAAGTGAATATTCCCTTCCGTAACATTCGACCCGGATGTCGCCGTGCGGCCCATCCACCAAACGGTAAGGATAAATGGCTCGGGCGATTTTTGCCTCGGCGGAATCGATCCTCCGGCCGATAAGCCGTTTGGCGCTGAACACCGTATTTTCCGGATTGGTGATCGCCTGACGCTTGGCGATCTGCCCCACCAGCTTTTTGCGGTCCTCCATCACCGCCACGACCGACGGCGTAATTCGATATCCCCCTTTGTTGGGAATGACTTGGGTCTGACGCCCGTCGGAATACGCAACGCATGAGTTGGTTGTCCCTAGATCGATTCCGACGACTTTTGCCACGGGTTATTTTCCTCCCAGCTCCGCCAGGCCCATACGAGCTTCCTCATTTTCCTTGTCGAGCTTCAATGCCGCTTTGAACTCTTTTCGGGCGGGGCCCACTTGGCCCATCTCCTTATATACGTGGCCCATCGTAGCACGAAGATCGGCGTCGTCCGGAAAGAACTCAACGGCGTGACCGCCCAAATCCTTGGCCCGGTCAAGGCTGGCTTTGTTGCGCGCGTAAAGCCTCGTAAGCTCTCGATAACATTCCTTTTTTCTGGGATTCATTTGCAGCACTTCTTCAAATAAAACCGTGGCTTCGGCCGTTTTTCCGCGATTCAAGGCATCCATTCCGCGGCTGAATAGATCCTCGGCCTTATGCCGCTGAAGGATCGGACGCATCCGGTTCCAAGCCCGCTCATGCGCTTTGTCTTGGGAGTCGTAGTGAAAGGCCAAATAGTAAAGGTTCGCCGCCGCCACGTCGTTGCCGGCCTGTTCTTCTTTTTCCGCTTCCTTAAAATGCTGTTTCGCCAAAGCCAGCCGCTCGATCAGGTTGGTCCCCGTCAGAATCGTTTTGTCCGGTTTTTTCTCTTTTCCTTTTCCTTGCTTCCGATCCTTCGCGCTCTTGGAGGCCTCTTTGAGTTTCCGGTCGTACGACTTTCGCTTCGCTTCGTCGCTCAGCTCTTCAAATGCTTCCGTGATCTTTCCGAACACCGCGTCGATCTTTTCTCCGTAGTGGCCGATCTCCTGGCCGAAAAAACGGTCGGGATGATATTGCTTCACCAGGATGAAATATTTCTTCCGGATTTCTTCCGGCACCGTATTCGGCAAAACCCCCAGAACTTCGTAATACGTTTGCCGGGAGAGGCCCTCGTAACGGAGGAGGAGATCGTTTCGCACATCCCTCGGAATTTTATTAAGTTCGGAATCGGTTTCATCTTCATCGATCTGATTCAGAATCGTCTTCTTTTGCGTGACCGCGGCGCGGCGGGGTACCGCTTTCCCCGCTTGCATAACGATAAATCCTGCATCGACCAATCGGGACAACAGCTTCCAAACGCGCGCCGTATCGTAAGACAATATTTTCGCGATCTGCCCCAGCGTATGCTTGCCATCAACGCGGCTGAAGACGAAAGCTTCCTCGGGTTCCAAATGAATGGATTCCAAACCGTCTATACGGACGATCCGGGGAATATCATGATCGCCGGGCGTCTTCATTCTCCAGCCATCCGGCGCGCCCGGGGATGCGCCTGTTTATAAACCGTTCGCAAGCGGCCCAAGGAGACCGCCGTGTATTTTTCCGTCGTCGCCAGATTCGCGTGGCCGAGAAGTTCCTGGATCACCCGGAGATCGGCGCCGTGATCCAAAAGGTGCGTCGCAAAACTGTGGCGGAGGGCGTGCGGCGAGAGTTGCACCCGCTGAGGCAGGGCCCGAAGCGTCCGCTCCAAAATCAGCGCCACGCCGCGTGTCGTCAGCCGCCTGCCGTGGGCGTTCAAAAATACCGCCTCAGTCTTCGGTTCCTTTTTCAGGAGCGTATCTCTTTGAGTCAAATAGCGGAGCAGCGCTTCTTTCGCATAGTCCCCGACCGGTAGAACCCTTTCCTTTCTCCCTTTTCCGACGACACGGATTTCGGCGGAGTCCAAGTCCAGATCGGAAAGATTCAGGGTGACCGCTTCGGCGGCCCGAAGCCCGCAGCCGTAAAGAAGTTCGAGCAGAGCCCGGTCCCGCGGCCCGAGAGTCTCTTTGTCCTTCGGCTGGCGGACCAAAAGATCGATTGTTTTTTCATCGGCTACGCGCGGCATCCGCTTCGGCACTTTCGGACCTTCCACGAGCGCCGTCGGGTCGTCTTTTCGGTATTTCTCCCGCACCATCTGGGCGAAAAAAGTCCGGAGCGTGGAAAGTTTCCGGGCGATGCTGGCGGGAGTTTTCTTTCCGTGAAGTTGGGCAAGAAAGCCGCGGACATGAAAGCGGTCGATCGATCCGACATTGCCCGCACCGAGTCGCTCCGAGATCGCTTTCTTCGCCCGGAGATGGGCCTCGAACTGCTCCAGATCGGAGATGTAATTTCGAACGGTATGGGGGGAGACTCGGCGAACGGTGGAGAGATAGTCGCCGAAAGCGGGGACCAAGGCGTTAGGTTCGAGCGGCATCAAAAGACTCCGACAAAGGATTCCGTTTTGCTTTCAAGCGAGAAAACCCGTTCAACCGTTCCGTCATTACCGCCTGCCAGTCGTCCCATCGATTCCGGGCTCGCGAGAGAAGTTCGCGCCGTCGCTCGTCCTTGTTCCGCGCCGAATGCTCCGGCGGCGGCAGAAGACCGAAATTGATGTTCATCGGCGCGAAATGGCCGTGCAGCGGCGCCGTAGTGATCGCGCGAATCAGGGCGCCGAACGCGGTCTCGGGCGGCGGCACCACAAGATCGGGAATACCGCGAAGGGCTGCGACGGCCGAAAGCCCGGCCCACTGTCCCATCGCCGCGGACTCGACGTATCCTTCCACGCCCGTCAGCTGTCCCGCAACGAATATGCGCGGCTCGGAACGGAGGCGAAGGTATGGATCGAGAAGCCGGGGGGAATCGATAAACGTGTTTCGGTGCATCGAACCCATCCGAACGAACTCCCCGTTTTCCAATCCCGGGATCATCTGAAAAATTCTTTTTTGCTCGCCCCACTTCAGGCGCGTCTGAAACCCCACCATATTATAGAGGGTCGTCGGGCGGTTTTCCCGGCGAAGTTGCACGACGGCATAGGGCCGTCTTCCCGTTTTCGGGTCGATAAGTCCGACCGGCTTCATCGGCCCGAACGCCAAGGTCTTGATCCCCCGATCGGCCAAGACCTCGATCGGCAGGCAACCTTCGAAACAACGGAGTTCCTCAAAATCCCGGACCGGGACCTTTTCGCCGGTACGAATCGCCCCGACGAATTCCTCATAGCGGGCGCGGTCCATCGGGCAGTTTAGATAATCTTCGCTGTCCGGCTCGTACCGGCTTCCGAAATACGCTTTCTCGTAGTCGATCGAATCGGCGGAAACGATCGGGGAGATCGAGTCGTAAAAGTAAAGCGTCTCCCGGCCGATCAATCGAGCCAGCTCCGCGGCCAGTGCGTCCGACGTCAGCGG
>DATDPG010000065.1 GCA_035292885.1 Bdellovibrionota bacterium
GTGGCGCTCACCTGGCTGATGTTCAGGTTGACTCCGCGCTTGGCAAAGTATCCGGCCTCGTGCGCCACCAGCAACGGCAGATAGAGAGTGCCGTAGGCGGCAATGGCCACTTCCAGAACATTCTTTTCAGGTTTGAGGTCGAGGCCCTGCGCGGCGTGGCCCGGGATTTCGCTCGCCGCCGTTAACCACGCGAGCGACAGCACCAGTGAAATAATTTCTTTGACGGGTAGATGTGCCATGATGTTTTGCTCCTTCCGGGAAAATGGGTCGAAAATGGGGTCAGAGAACTTTTTCGACCGCACTCACAGCCGGTTTTCTTGGCCGGCCTCGCGCTTCGCCCACTAAACGACGCCCCGTCATCGCTTCAACTTGTTTCTGAAATGCTTCCCGCCCGATCAGCCGGCCCCGTTGCGTCGAATGTCGGATTTCCTCCCACTCTCCATCGCCAATTTGCGAGTCGATCCATGCTCCATATTTCTCTCGCCTCTCGTCAGCAGCCGTTCCCAACCCGGAGTACCACGGATCTTCGTCCAGTAAACGATCCGGTATGCCCAATGCTCGATACTGATAACTACTCCAGCGATAATCTTTTGGATGCGCCACCAAACCGGCTCTCACGGGATTTAATTCGATATAGCGGCTGCACATTATCAAGTATTCATCTCGGCTGACCGCCGCGCTCTTAAATCGCCCCTCCCACCAAGTACCCGATCTCCGATAGTTCGCATTGATGTAGCGAACGTATCTTCGGCCCACGCTCTGCATGAATCGGCCGAGATCCCCGATCTCTGACGGTTCCACCAAGAGGTGAAAATGATTCGTCATCAAAACGTAAGCGTAAATCCTGCAACGACATTTAGCCTTAGCCTGCCGAAGACATTCCAAAAAGAACCGGCAATCATCCTCGGCAAAAAACGTAGCCTGCCGATTGTTTCCACGCTGGATGATGTGATGAGGATGGGCAGGAATGGTAATTCGCGGTGACCGTGCCATAGAACATCCTATGCGGCGGGAGTTTAGCGGAGCTTACAATCGGAGCACCGGGCTCGTCAAGAAAAAAGTTCTCTGACCCCCTTTTCAGACCCTTTTCTATCAGATGCTGCGCTTCAGCCCGCGCATCGGTTTCAAATCGCCCTGTTTCTACAACCGCCCGCTCAGAAACCGCCTGCACCGCATCACTTCCCCGGCGCTCGTCATCTGGGGGGAGAAAGATAACTTCGTGCCGCGCTCCCACGGCGAGACCTACGCCAAGCTGATTCCCAATTGCAGCGAATTAAAAATCATCCCCGGCGCCGGCCACAGTGTGATCGTGGAGAAACCGGACGAGACTGCGAAACTGGTCGTCGATTTCCTAAATCAAGCGGGGCCAGTCTGACGTCGTTCAATCGCTGAATTGCTGTATAGTGTCTCCGGAATTCCCCATCCGCTTCGCTTACTCGTGGCCCTCTTCGCCTTTTTGGTTTTGGGATAACGGTGGCATTCCAAATCGTTTCGTCTACAATGCAAACACCGAGGTTACAATGGATTTCCGCAGTACTCTAGAAAAGATTTCCGATCATTACGAAACGTTATTCGACCGACTCAGATTTCGATTTAGTGGAGATCATTTGAAAAGGGAAGAAGAATCACTCTTCTGGGAGCAAAAGGGCTGTAATCTAATGATGTCAGCGCTGAGCTGGAAGAAAATTGACTTTGAGATCGACCCTAACGATATTAGACCAAATGTTCTCACGACAGAGGGAAAGAAAGTCGAAATTGACTTCCGAATTCGGATCCTCGGAAGTCCTATATATTTCGGTGTGACGCATTTTCATAGTCGCCCACTTGAAAGAGATCTTACAGTCGTTGACGAACCGATAACGGATCTCAAAGAGTTTGTTTACATTGGCGACAAACTTGTCGAAACGGTCCATATTGGTGACGCTCGGATAATAGGGCGTAGGGTTCAAAAAGATTACCTCAATAAGCGGGTTGTCACCAGGATTGCAAAGGAGGGGAGACACTCGTTTCCTTATGATTACGTCTACATTCTATTTCCTAAAAGCAGTCCCGCGTCCGGAGGTGGCCTCGATGGCATTCCGGCCAGTTTTGAATTTGGGGCAGGATATGATTATCCCGAAACCGGGATTACAGGTATTGTTTTTGTTGGCAAGAAGGTTCAGGTGGACGCGAACGGAAACAAGCGGGTGCGCAACGATCAGATGACACTCAGAACTTTATCGTTCACACGGTGTTCCGCCCAGAGTAAAAAGATTTTGACGGACTTCGACCGGATGACCGTTGATCTCACGAAAGACCTGGACAAAGTACGACGGTACTTGGAATCCGCGGGTATTGATCCCAAGTTATACGCGGAGTTCAACGAGCCATAGCCCACACAAAAAATTACAGTTAGGTCTCGCAATCTCACCTTCCGATTTCAACACCAGATTCAATGCGTGTCGAAGTCGTTGTAGGGCGCTTCAAGTGAAATGGTTACGTAGATTTCCAAGAGGGCTTACCTAACAGGGTCAGGTTCTTCGACGAATCTGATCTGCATCCGACGAACGCGCTCCTTGGCTGCTTGATACGCGGCCTGAAACCGTGGATCCGCCAAGAGCTTTTGGCGCGATCCCTTCGATGAATACGACGCCTTGGCGTTGCCAGTCTGTTCGCGCGCGAGCTTGAAAGCGAATGGTGCGTCTTCTGCCGAACCGCTGTGATAGCGGAGACGATCCCGAAGTCGTTTCGACCGGCCGACGTACAGATGTGACGCGCCCTCCGAGAACACATAAATGCCGGAGTTCGGAACGTTTCTGGGCAGCCCTCGGAGCGTAACAGGCTCCATTCGCATGAGCGCTTCGTATTTCGCATGAAGCTGCTCCACGTGCTGCCTGAACACCTCATTCATGTTCCGCTCGGGGGTCATGATGGGGGGTGCGTCTTGCACTACAAGGGGGAAAATGGGGTCAGACAACTTTTTCGACCGCACTCACAGCCGGTTTTCTTGGCCGGCCTCGCGCTTCGCCCACTAAACGACGCCCCGTCATCGCTTCAACTTGTTTCTGAAA
>DATDPG010000066.1 GCA_035292885.1 Bdellovibrionota bacterium
CTTGATCAAGACCCTTTACTTCAAGGAGAGAAAATCGTTCGAAGGGGTTCTGCGGCCATCCGTCATCGAAACCGACAGCCCCCTTTATAAGGGCTATCAGTCCATACTGGCCTATGCGAATGTCAAAAAGAGGATCGTCCCCGATGAGGTGTTTACACTGGAATTTCTGGCTAAAATCGAATCCATCCGGTGAGAAATCCATGCGGTTTGTAAAACTGCTGGTCCTTCTATGTGTTATTTTACCTGCGTCCAATCTCCTTTCCCAGGAACAATCGCAGGACAAGGCTAAGTTCGAGGTCGATCTTTCAGAGTTTCAGAAAGAGATCGACAAACTCGCCGCCAAGCCGTACAGCTTGGGAGGATTTCTCGAGTTTCAACCCACCCTCCTCGGGATAGATCGGGATTCGACCTTTTCCCGACTGCAATTCTTTCGACACAATCAGGGCAGCACGTTCGACCAGTATAACTTTCGGCTACGACTGGAGGGGTCCTACAAGAAAGATATCTTCTCCGTATTTTTTAAAACGGACACCTTCGTGCGCAATGATTTTGAAGGATGGGACGAGGATACGAAGCTTTTCGAGGCCTATGCTTCCGTCAAGCCCAGCTCTGGCTTTATCATGGAAGCTGGGAAGAAAGTCATGAAGTGGGGCAAAGGCTATGCGTGGAATCCCGCGAGCTTCATCGACCGACCGAAGAACCCCGAAGATCCGGAAGAAGCGCTCGAAGGGTCCACCGTCGCAACGGCCGATTATATTCGCAGCTTCGACGGACCGTTGAAAACGGTGACTCTGACCGCGGCGGTCATCCCGGTTTATCGCCACGTCAATGCCAAGTTTGGCGAGCTCTTTCACACGAACTTCGCATCCAAGCTCTACCTGCTCGCTTACGACACCGATTTGGACTTCATGGTTTTTACCGGTGAAAGTCGAACGACCCGGTACGGCTTCGACTTCTCGAAGAATCTGGCGACCAACTTCGAGCTGCACGGCGAGTTCTCCGTCATCAATAACGTCAAATCGAAGTTCATCAACGAGAGCGGACGAGGCTTGTCCAAGGAAGCGGACGCCGTCAATTATCTTCTCGGGTTACGTTACCTTACGGAAAAGGAAACCACTTACATACTCGAGTACTATCGCGACGGAACCGGCTTGAGCCGTGAACGGATGAGGGATTTTTTTAGCTTCGTCGACAGGAGCTATCGGAATTTCCTGGTCACGGGAAACGCCGGCGGGCTGGTTCAAGGAGCGCAACTGTCCAAAGGAGCTTACGGAAAGCCGAATCCCATGCGTGACTATCTATATTTCCGCGTCAGCCAAAAAGAGCCCTTTGATGTTCTCTACCTCACGCCCGCCCTCACTTCGATCGTCAATCCGGCCGATGGCAGCTTTAATGTGATTCCCGAGGTTACCTACAGTCCCATGACAAACCTGGAGTTCCGATTGAGGGGAGTATTCCTTGTTGGTCGACACCAGACCGACTTCGGAGAAAAACAGAACGACTACCGGTTGGAGCTGCGGCTGCGATATTATTTCGCGCTCTGACGTTTAATCCAACGGCTGCTCTGCTCGTGAGCTCGCTTCCGGCTCAATGAGCGATCAATTGGGCGGGCCTGGGGAAAAGCTGAATGCCGCCATTCGTATGCCCGCGTATCCTTCTTTAACTGCTCTCTTCCTCTCATTTTTAAAGCTGGGTGCGACTGCGTTTGGCGGGCCCGCTATGGTTCCATTTATCGGTAAGATGGCCGTTGAGCGACGAAACTGGCTCGACGGTGGTTCCTTCCGCGACGGCGTAGCTCTGTGTCAGATGATTCCGGGGGCGACGGCGATGCAAGTCTCAGCTTACGTCGGCTTCAAAGTGAGAAGGGTGGCCGGCGCGGCGGCCGCCTTCATTGGATTTGGACTTCCCGCATTTCTTCTCATGGTTGGTCTTTCGGCTTTCTATGTACGCTTCCACGCCTTGCCGTCAGTCGTTTCACTGTTTAATGGGCTGCAGGCAATCATTGTCGCCATCGTCGCTAACGCGGCCGTCTCGTTCGGCAAGGCTTCCCTGAAAAGCCTGCGGGATGGAATGATCGCCGTGATCGCGGCGGTCATGTTCGCGCTGAAAGTGAGTCCGATACTGGTCATCTTGAGCGCGGCGCTTTCGGGTCTCTTGCTCATGAGAAAGAATTCACCACCGGATCTTGGCGCTCGTTCAGAAACGGATTCAGGTTCAACTAGACCTTTTTTGATCATTGGATCGGTTGCCGCGTTTGCGCTCGTTGTGCTCTTTTTCTCGGAGCGCAAGTTGTTTGATCTTGCCGTCATCATGTTGCGAATCGATCTTTTCGCCTTTGGCGGCGGCTTTGCCTCGGTGCTTCTTATGCTCCACGAAATCGTCGAGGTGCGATCGTGGATGGATGATCGAACCTTCTTAGACGGAATCGCGTTGGGGCAGGTGACGCCGGGGCCGATCGTGATCACCGCCGCTTTCGTCGGCTATATGGTTTACGGGATTATCGGGAGCGTGGTGGCGACGGTCAGCGTCTTTCTGCCGTCCTTTTTGATTGTGATTGGGATCGTGCCCGCAATGGGCAGGGTGCGTAGGTCGGTCTATTTTACCGGGGTTTTCGGCGCGATTCTTTGCTCATTCGTGGGGCTTCTGTTTTCCGTCACTCTTCGATTCGCTTCGGGCATCGCGTGGGATATCCCGCGCGCGTTACTCACCATCGCAGGATTTATTGCGTTGCTTTTGAGAACCGAGATCATCTGGCTAGTAGTCGTGGGAACGGTGGTGTCGATCATTTTCCTATAGATAATCTACCCGACCATCCGAGAGTTCGATGACGTTTACCGCGCTCCGTTCTAGTAGGCCAGGTCGGTCATTCCCGCCGTAACGTTTCGGGCTTTTGGCGAGTATTTTAATTTTTCGTAACCGAAACGCTTTTGATGATCGCTCAAATAAGTGCTTCTCGGCATGAGCAAAGACGTGATTGAATTTCAATTGTGCAAGAAGAGCCCCGGCGTTTTCGCGATCGTGAGAATGTTCCAGCTCACCTTTGTGGGATGTCACGCGGTTTTTTTCTGGCATAGGCCTTGCTCTAAAAGTCGTGGAACTAGCA
>DATDPG010000067.1 GCA_035292885.1 Bdellovibrionota bacterium
AGATCCGGCACCTAATCGGAAAGGTTCACGGGAATTTTCAAAAATTCAGCGGAAAATTCGAATTTGAACCGGGGAAACCGGCCAAATGGAAGGCGGAAGCGACGATCGATGTGGCCAGCATCAACACCAACGTCGAAAAGCGGGACCAACATCTTCGTTCCAAAGATTTTTTTGACGTCGAAAACAAGGAGCATCTGGACTACGCCACGATGAAGTTCGTCAGCACCAAAGTAACGGAGGTCAAGGAGAATAAGGCCAAACTGCACGGCAATTTGAGCATTCACGGCATAACAAAGCCGGTCGTGCTCGACCTGGATATCGGGGGCGAAGCTACCGACCCATGGGGCAACAAGAAGGCGGCCTTCTCCGCCGCCACCACGATCAACCGGAAGGATTTCGGCCTCACGTGGAACCAGACGCTTGAGGCTGGCGGAGTATTGGTGGGCGATGACGTCGAAATCACGCTTGAAGTCGAAGGGAACAAGAAATGACGGACAAAAAAGCCGTTCTATTAAACGCCGCGATCGCGGGCCTTCTTCTTTCGTCGTTTGGCGGAACCGTCACCGCGCACGCGGCCGATGATCGGTGTTATGGCATCAACGCCTGCAAGGGCACGGGCGATTGCGGCGGAAAAGGTTATTCCTGCGCGGGCAACAACGAGTGCAAAGGGAAAGGGTGGTTGAAAATCGAGGCTGAGACGTGCAAACGGATCCAAGGCTCGAGCCCGAGCCCCTTGGATGAAAAAAGCGGCGTTAAGAAGCAGGAAAAGAAAACGTGAACTGGCCCAAGCTGGGATTCGGCGTAGGCCTCCGTCCGGTCCACTACCCCGACATTTTGGAAAAACATCCTCCCGTCGATTGGTTCGAAGCGGTGACGGAGAATTTCATGGATACTTACGGCCGGCCGCTGCATGTTCTTGAGGAAATAAGAAAGGACTATCCGGTCGGATTGCATGGAGTCTCTCTCTCGATCGGCTCCGCCGATCCGCTCAATCGGGATTACTTAAGAAAACTCAAATCGTTGGTCGACCGAATCGATCCGGCGTTAGTCACGGATCACCTCTGCTGGACCGGCGTGGATGGAGCCAATCTGCACGATCTCCTGCCGCTCCCTTTCACCGACGAAGCCGTCGACCATGTCGCCGGCAGAGTCCGGCTGGTTCAGGAATTCCTGGGCCGGCGAATTTTGCTGGAGAACGCCTCCGCGTACGTCAGCTTTAAGCATTCCACCATGTCGGAGTGGGATTTTATGTCCGCCATCGCCGTTCGGGCCGACTGCGGAATTCTTCTCGATGTGAACAATCTTTATGTCAACGCCTACAATTTTGGCTTTGACGCCGAGACTTATCTGAAAGCACTGCCCTCCGAACGGGTCGGCCAGTTTCACCTGGCCGGGCACACCAATAAAGGAAGTTATTTTTTCGACACCCACGACGGGCATGTGATCGAAAGTGTTTGGGATCTCTACCGCCGCGCCGTCGAGCGTTTCGGCGAGGCCAGCACGTTGATCGAATGGGATGCAAAAATCCCGCCGTTTCCTGAGCTTCTGGCGGAAGCCGAACGCGCCCGAAATATTCAAAAGGAAGTTTATGGCACCTGCGAAGTCTCGCTCGCCTACGCTTGAAGAGGCTCAGAAAGCTTTAAAAAGTCTGATCCTCCACGATGGCGAATCGAACGACGCCGGTTTCGATCACGCGGAGCGTCTGAGCGTTTACGCCGAAGGGTTTTTCGCCCGCCTCCACGAAGCATTGCAGGAATCTTATGAGCTGGTCTATCGGGTCGTCGGTGAAGAGGAGAGCTACGCGCTCATTCACGACTACCTTCATGACTTCACGCCTCGGTCGTACAACATCACCGAAGCGGGGGCTTCATTTCCGGAGTTCTTGGAGCGGCATTCGGTACGAGAGACGTTCCCCTATTTACCCGACTTAGCCCGTTTTGAATGGGCGATCGTCCGGGCCTTTCACTCGAAAACGGAAACGCCGTTAAACCGGGCCGCTTTGCAAGAACTTTCGCCGGAACAGTGGGACCGAGTTCGGTTTTCCTTTCAACCGGCCGTGTCGGTCATTTCATCTCCGTGGCCCATCTATGATTTGTGGAAGGCCAGGAAGAAACCGGACGCGGAATTTCCGGTTCCGGGCAAATCCGACCGTCGCGCCTGTCACATCGTCGTATATCGAAGTCAATTCGACGTCATGACATTGGAGATCGAAACCGGCGAGGCGGAGCTCCTTCGTCTGCTGATGAACGGATCCGCGCTCGGATATGCCTGCGCTCAATCATCCGGACGACGCTCTCCGGCGGACGTCACGAAAGGATTCGCCCGTTGGGTTCAGCTCGGCCTCATCGTCCAAATTCAAGTTTCCTAAGAATCGATTCGATCCGGTTGAGCCCGGTCTTGAGGTCTCCCGTTACGTGCAGGCGCAATACTCGCCGGCCGCGGCCGACCAGCGCCGAAAAATCTCCACTGGCTTGGGCCTCGTGCAAAATTCCAAAACTGTACGCCTCGCCCGGAATAGGCACATCCTCCGACGGCTCAGCCGTCACCTGAATAAAAAGCCCCCGGTTCGGCCCGCCTTTATGAAACTGGCCGGTCGAATGAAGATACCGGGGCCCAAAGCCTACAGTGGACGCCACGCGAAAACGACTGCCGATGAATTCCCGAATTCGTTGGAAAGCGGCGGAGATCCACCCATAATTGGGAAGATACAATATCCAAGCCAGGTAATCCCCCTCTTTGATTCGGCTTAAATGCGTATCCAGACTGGACGACAACGACGCCATGGATTTCTTCGGCATCAAATCGGGGTCCCCGTAGACGTAAATTCCATCCGACACGGCGAGCCTCGCACCTTCCTCGATTCTTCCGGAAGATGCGTACTCGGCCAGGACCTTTCCCGTCAGGCGTTTCGACATTTGAACGTCCGGTTCATCGAACGGATCGATTCCGAGAGTGACGGCCGCGACGGCCGTCGCCACTTCCCACCGGAAGAATTCGCCGCCGAGATCGTGCAGGTCCTCGAGTTGGAGCCGAAGCACGGGATGACCGGCCTTTTCGAGGGTATCGGCCCATGTCCCGAGAGTACGATCCGCGCTTCGCGCGTATTCCGTCACGACGAAGAGACGATCTCTTGCATATTTCGCCGCCGGCATTCGAGTTTCGCCGTCGACGGGAAGAATCCCCTTCTCTAATTTGCCCGTGCTTTCGGCGACAAGCTGTTCCACCCAAGATCCGAAACTCGAAATTTCCGGGGAGAAACAGAGCGCAAGTTTGTCCGCGCCCGACTTTTGAGTTTCGCCCAGAAATGCGCCGAGACGGATTCCGGGATTTTCTTCCGGCGATCGGCGGCAAGCTTCCGCCATTTTCTTCGCGCTCTCTATCAAGCGGTCGATATCGATCCCAATCAACGCGGCCGGGACGGCACCAAAATACGACAACGCCGAATATCGGCCGCCGATGTCGGAAGGATTTCGAAACACACGCAAAAAGTTATTCTCCGTCGCCAAACGCTCCAGAGGCGTTTTCTCGTCCGTGATGGCGGCAAAGCGCGCGCCGTCGTTGAGCTCCGCGCGGAAATATCGATACAGGGACGAAACTTCGATGGTCGTGCCCGATTTGGACGAAACCAGAAAGAGTGTCTTTGAAAGATCCAACTGCGCCTTCTTCTGCAAGAGCTCGCCCGGGTTGGTGGAATCAAAAACGGTCAGCCGCGGAAATTGATTCTTCGCCGGAAATGTCGCGGCGAGCATCTGGGGGGCCAGGCTGGAGCCTCCCATACCCAAGAGCGCAACGTGCGTCATTCCTCGGTTTCGTACTTCCTCCGCGAAGCTTTCGACCTCTTTGCGATGCCGCTCTAACCAATCCGGAGCGTTCAACCATCCGAGCCGGTCCCGAATTTTTTGGGTCTGGGTGCTCTCTTTCGACCAGAGCGTCGGGTCTTTCTCCCACATCCGACGAACAAAATCGGTCTTCGCCAGATATTCCCGACACATTTGAATCTTCTTTTCGAGTCCGTGCAATGTCATGGCTTCGCGTGCGAATGAGAGAACGTAACCTACCGGCGTTGGGAATCTTTGTCATCCGTTCCGCCCAAGGTATGATCCGCCAGGATTGTGGTAACGAAAAATAGTTCCAAAATCGATCCCCAAGTTCGTGCCGCCGAACCCCCTTGGGGGCGGTGGGAGGTTCTGCTCGACGAATCGGCTTATAAAATAAAGCGGATCACGGTCCATCCAGGAAAACGTTTGAGCTATCAGAAACATGCCAAAAGGAAGGAACACTGGATGATCGTGCAGGGCGAGGCACAGGTAACGCTCGACGGAAAAGAACTGCATATTCGGGCCGGCGACGCGGTCGATATTCCCAAGGGAGCCGCCCATCGCATCGCCAATCCCGGCAAAACGGCTATGGTCTTCATTGAAATTCAAACCGGAACCTACTTCGGTGAAGACGACATCGTCCGCTTGGAAGACGACTACGGGCGGACCTGACTCCGAACTCTTTTGGACACAAACGAGGATTCGGAACGGAGAAAACGATAGGGAAAATCCATCCCTTCCGAAATACCGATTCGCGGGGTTTGAATATAGGGAATGGAATCTTTTTCCCCGTCCTCCTCGATCCAAAGAGGCCTTTGAGTCAGATCCGCTCCGTTCCTCCCGCGGTCGATTCGGAGTGCCTGCGTCAACTTTCCAGGCCCGGTGGTAAGGTCATAAAGGTCCCGCTTTTTACGCCGACGCCGCATGGCTTCGATTCCTTTCAGCGGCTCCAACGCGCGAATCAGGACGGCGCTTGCCATTCCATCCTCCCCCGTCACCACATTGAAGCAGTGATGATTGCCGTATGTGAAGTAAACATAGGCAAAACCCGCCGGGCCGAACATCACCGAATTTCGCGGCGTCTTTCCCCGGTACGCGTGAGACGCGGGATCGTCCTTGTCAAGATAGGCTTCCACTTCGACAATCCGACCGGAAGCCAACGTACCGTTGGATGCGTGGCACAGGACTTTTCCCAGAAGCTCAGGCGCGACAACCAGGGCGGGTCGCGCGTAGAATGGCCGCGGCAGAATTCGACCGTGACGACGCATCTTTCTCACCAAATCAAAACGGCGCCGAACTGGAAAGTCAATGCCGCGATTGTCCTGGTCTCGGTTACGTTCGGCGGCGGCTTTATTGTGATGAAGATTCTGCTCCGCGAATTCGATCCTCGGGCCATTGCGTTGTTTCGCGCTTTTTCCGGAGCGATCTTCTTTCTTCCGTGGCTGATGCGCCAGCGTCCGAAACAGAGTTTGAAGAAGAACGACTGGATTCGAATCGTGCTGGCAGCCCTCACCGGGATCGCCGCCAACCAGCTTCTGTTCGTCCTCGGACTGAGTTACACCACCGCCGGGCATTCCTCGGTTATCAATTCGGCGATCCCCGTGTTGACCATCGCCTTTGCTTTTCTTGCCGGGTCCGAATTCCTGACCGGCGGAAGAATTCTGGGCTTCCTGGTCTCCCTTGGAGGCATCCTCTACCTCCTGGGGGCCGATAAACTTTCGTGGAATCCCGAGACGCTGCCGGGAGACCTCATCACGCTGGGAAACGCCTCGTCTTACTCGCTCTACCTCGTCATCGCTCGCCCGCTTTCCGGCCGTTTCCACCCCGGATGGATTACCGGCTGCCTGATGATCCTGGGCACAATTTTCTTGGCACCGTTCGGCCTCGAGCCGCTCCTTTCCGGATCGATGTGGAAAGCTCTCTCGACGAATGGATGGTACTGCTTGGGCTACGTGGTGCTGGTGATGACCATCGGCACGTACGGTTTGATCGCGTGGATTTTGGCGCACGCGGAGTCCTCCCGCGTCGCGCAGGGGATTTACCTGCAACCGTTCATCGCCATCACGCTGGGCGCAATTTTCTTGGGGGAATCAATTTCCCCCCGATTGATTCTGGCGGCGGCCATGGTTCTCGGCGGCGTCGCCCTGTCCAAACGGACCACGGACACTCGTCGGAATCCCCGGAGAACCATGCTGGCCGTCCGAAAACGGTAAAGAAATTGCGAACGGCGGCTCCCCTCTATCGAATCCAAGGCACCAAAACACGATTCGCTAACTTCAGTTTCTCACGCCGCGTGCAACCCGGCCGTCCCTCCTATCCGGCGGCTCTTTGGATTACTTCCTTCCGATTTTTTCTCTCGTGCGTTTTTTCCGCTTGATGTTCTGCCGGATTGGGGCCAAAACCTGGCCTTGGTGAAACGAACGCTGCTGGACACATCCGCCGTTCGATGGGTGGACGTCGTGGCGCCAACACCGGAAGAACTGGACGAGTTGGCGAAGGAATTTTCGCTTCACCCCTTGATCGTTCAAGACTGCCTCGAACCGGAACATCTCCCCAAGGTGGAGGAAATCGACGGTTCTTTGTTCATCATCGTCCGCACGTGGGATCCGTCGGCTACTCCACGCGCCAGTAGCGTCCAACAGCTGACCCGAAAGATCGCCGTGTTCATCCGAGAACAACTTTTGCTGACGATCCACCGGTCGGAGCTGGAGATCCTCGACAAATTGTCGAGCGATCAAAAGAAGTCGCCTCCTCGCGCGTCCTTGAACTCGTTCACGCTTTTGATCGAGCTTTGGAAGAGGGTGATCCTCTCGTACGACGCGCCTCTGGAGAAGATTGAAGACGAGCTGGAAGCTCTGGAAGCGCAGGTCGCCTCCGCTCGATCTGCGGGGCGAATCGATCGAACGCTCCACTTCCAGCGACGGCGCCTGTCCACGCTCCGCCGACTTTTCTGGCATACACGCAACGTCGTCCAGCACCTGCCGAGGGATCGAAAGGACCACACCGTCCTTTTGCATGATTTAGCGGATGAGGTTGAACACACCATGTTCTATTTCGACGAGTTGGTGGACGACGTCACCGGCCTCATGACGCTGGAAGTTTCCCGCGCGTCCCAGCGCACAAATGAAGTCATCCGAGTGCTCACGATTTTTTCCGTCTTTTTCATGCCGCTGACGTTCATCGTCGGCGTATACGGGATGAACTTCACATACATGCCGGAACTCAACTGGATGCTGGGCTACCCGTTCGCCCTCGGCATCATGGCCGGTGTCACATTGACTATTTGGGTTTGGTTCCGCCGTAAAGGGTGGATGTAACAGCAGCGGAGAGAGGTGTTGGATTTTAGAACTGAGTCTGTCGCTTGGGCAGCCTAACGCAACCCTTCAATCCGCTTAGATAATTTGACCGAAATTTGCGGGAACCACAATGCCGAAAAGCTGACTTCACACTCTGGTTCCCGCTAGGTCAAAGTCCATCTCTGCGGACTAGGAGAACCATAGGACCCTATTTTATTTACTCCCGCCTTATCTTACCGGCCTTCATTTTTGCGTCTTGGCATATTCAACAAGCACTCGCTTGGCTTCATTTGTTCCGATCTGCCGTAAGGACATCACTACGCTCTCCTTTGTCTCCATTGTTTGAGTCTTGTTTTTCAAGATTTTTTCGAAAGCCGGAACAATTTCTTTTGATGCCTTATCCGGATAAAGCGAACCAAGTGGACCCAGGAAGAGTATGGCATTCATTCGCTTTTCTTCATCCTTGTCCTCTAGCATTGTAAGGTATTGAGTGATTACCTTGCGATCAGCAGCAGGGTCCCGTGCGGGAGGCGGAACGTTCGCCATATCTTCTTCTCTCATTTTCTTCATCACATCAATATGCAACTGTTCCCTCTCCTCAGGACTCATTTGTTCAAGGTGGCGCCCAAAAGCTTCAAGACCACGTTCTACGTCCGTTTTCTCTCTCGGAATGTTTCTAGCCTCTTCCGCACTGGGATGCTCGATCCGGCTGACAACTTTCCCATTTTTATAGGTTTCTTCGGCAACAATAGGACGATTCGTTCGTGTCACTTCTTGTCGATACCACGTTCCCGCGTTCACTCCATGGTCCATCTGTCCATATTGCGTTAATTCCCCCGTAAACCATTGAGCGATAGGTCCGTGTTTTACTCCCTTATCGCGACCGCTCGTCAACTCGCACCATCTTGCTACCGCTTGAACTCGATAGTTACTTAAATCCGGCGCGAAAATAGGCCCTTACGACTCAGAGGCATGGATGTTCTTTGGGTTTGATCTGGGAACGGTAGTTTGACGCGAACCTAATTAAAAAGTAGCTTCGCGAGGATCAAAAAATGGGCCGTCGTGGAGCTTGGAAAATACGGGTATCTTTTTCGGCAGCCCAACTTTCTCATTTTGGTGGTGTCTATCTTTTTCATCGATTTTTCCATCAGCTACAATTGCGAACCTATTTGAGCCGGCGGTTTACTTCCGTGCGGCGAAATAACCGATGCAGCACAACGGAGATTCTGTTTGCCTTGATGTATCCGATGATTCTCGGACTGGAGAAAATTGAGGTGGCCGCCCTTCTAAAAACGAACGGTGTATTCCAATACATCACGGGGCTTCCCAGTTTTCCGAATCCCACAACGCTTCGCCGCTTTTTGATTTGTTCCTCTCCTGAGCTTTTGGAGGTTCTGCGAGAGATCCACAATGATCTTCGAAAATGTTTTCTGGTGGGCGCATCTCCGCGTTCGAGTCATTGGATCGATTTTGATTCGACAGCACAGACTCTGTAAGGACACCAAGAAGGTGCAGTGAAGGGATACAATCCCGGCCACCCTGGAAAGAAATCGTATCATCCCTTGGTGGCCAGCGAAGCCCATCTTCGAGATTGTCTTGGAGGATTTTTGCGACCTGGAGACGCTCATACGGCGGAGGGAGCGGTTCCTCTATTGCACGAAGTTCTCGGACTTCTGCCGTTCCTTCATGGCCTTCGCGTCCGCGCGGATGCCGGGTTTTACAGCAAAGACTTCGTCGAAGATCTGGACGAAAAGGGAATCGGGTATTCCGTGGTGGCCAAAATGACGGCCCCGGTCAAACGGCGAGTGCCGAGTCTCCGATACCATTCTGTTACCTCCCTCTTTTCCGTTTCCGAGTTTCGATATCGCCCGACCGGTTGGAAAAAAGCTCATCGATTGGTGGTTCTCCGCCGGAAAGTTCCCGAAGAACCCAATGGCGAGTTGACGTTGTTCAGCTTGAACAAGTACGCCTACTCCGTCATCGTCACCAATCTTCCATTGACCCCGTATGGAGTCTTCACGTTTTACAAAGACCGTGCGGGGTTGGAGAGAATTATTCGGATCCTGAAAAACAATTTTCCTTTTGGGAGTGCTCCCACTGGACATTTTTCTGCAAACGCCTTCTATGCAGAAGTGTCGCTGTTGGCCTACAACTTGGTGATTTGGTTTAAACGACCTTGCCTTCCAGACGACTGGCAATCCTATACGCTACCCACGCTTCGTCACCGACTGCTGATGATCCCGGGCGAGTTTGTCAAAACGGATAATGTCCCCACCCTGAAGTTTCCTCGGAACAATCTCTACCAAGAGACCTTCGAGTACGCTTCCAAAAAAATCAACCGACTCAAACCGCTGGTCTAAAAATGGCCATTTTCACGCCGGATTTAAGTAGAGATGACCCTCCCCCTCGAGGCCGGGACGCAGTTTCTGGTGTATGTGAGTCGGTCGTTTTCAAATTAAAAATGTTGATCCTTTTGGGGGAGCGCCAAGCGCAACTATGTACAACTCTACATGACAAGGCATCCCGACCAAGAGGTGACACGGAACCCTTAGAAATATTTTTAAAAGGTTCGTGGCACCCTAAATATTCTCAAGGGCTATTCGAGATGTTATAAATGAACTTTCCAGGCGATGGAGTTCGCCGAAACTGTCGACTCGCGGGTCGTCTAATAACTCCTACCGACAGATTATTTTGAAACGGAGCGCGTATGGAAAAAGCCCTGTGGGCAGGAGTCGGTGGCTTTATTGGTTCAGCGGCACGGTACGTCATGGGCGGTTACATCGCCCGGCTCACGCAAAATCTCCCCTTCCCGGTAGAGACCCTTGTCATTAATGTCGTGGGATGTTCGCTCCTCGGATTTCTCGCGGGCCTGGCGGAGTTCCGCGGCATGTTTTCCGCCGAGGCGAGGGTCTTTCTTTTCATCGGCATCCTTGGAGGGTTCACAACGTTCTCAACCTTCGGATACGAAACGGTCCAACTCGTCCGCGACGGCCAACAGGGTTGGGGTTGGATGAACATAGCACTTCAAATCGTGCTGGGCATCGGAAGTACTTGGATAGGCCTTACGTTTTCAAGGATGGTGTAATCATGACAAGCGTGTTACCCGAAGACGGACATCTCCTTCGGATTTTCATTGGAGAAAGTGATAAGCATGATGGCGTCCCCCTCTACGAGTGGATCGTCCGGAAAGCTCGTGAAGAGGGACTGGCCGGCTCGACGGTGCTTCGCGGAATGCAAGGATTTGGCGCCCATAGCCGACTCCACACCACAAAGATCCTTCGGCTTTCGGAAGATCTCCCGATCGTGATCGAGATCGTGGACACGATCGAGAAGATCAACCGGTTCCTTCCGATCATTGACGAGGCGATTCCGGAAGGGTTGGCCACTGTGGAGAAAGTACAGATCCGGTTCTATCGAAGCGGAGCAAAGTAGTGCGCGTTTCTCAGTGCCCTACTTGCCCTTACGTGAGCTCCATAGACGAGAATTGACTGAACGGCTTTAACAGCTGACCTATCTCAGTTCTCTTCCCGATCTTTTTTCTGCGGAATGGTAATCACCTTGTACAGAAACCGTCCGGCAAAGAAGATGATGATGCTCCATGTAGTGAGCATCATGATCCAGGCTTTTGTTGTCATGTAGTGCTCCTTTGATTCATCGATTTCGCAGACTCCACTTTAGGGCCGGTGGCGTAATCAAGGTCGTCACAACGACCATCACCACCACGGCTGAAAAGATGTCAGCATCCACAATCCGTTCGCGGCCCACCATGAGCGCAAGTCCGGTGTTCGCAAATATTAGCCCGACCTCTCCTCTTGGAATCATTCCGATTCCAATGGAAAGTCGGTCGATCCCTTTTCCAACCGCTCCCAACCCGGCCGCGAGCTTTCCCAAAATACCCACCACCACCAGTGAGGCTGCCAGACCCAAAATCCCTACCTTTCCGAACGAGCGCAAATCCGTGTGCATGCCCATCAGAACGAAAAAGATGGGCACCAAAAACTCGGAAATGGGATGGATGAGCTTGTCGAGCGAGTATTCACCGCGCGTCACGAAATCACGGTAGTGCACATCCTCAAGGATGAGCCCTGCCGCAAATGCTCCGACGATCGGGGCCAAGCCGATCGCGTTGCTCATCCACGAAAGGAAAAAACAAAACGCGAGGCCCGTGGCAAGCAGAACCCCCCGGGCGCGCAATTTGGAAGCCACGGAAAAGAGTTTCGGCGAAAGATAGACCCCTAAGGCAAGAGCCAGCACGAGAAAGATCGTCGCCTTGAAAACAATGGGGACTGTGTCCCCGAAAGACAAACTCCCTCCGACATTCGCGGCGGCGATGGCTCCGCTGACTACGGCCAAAATCACCAGTCCGAGAACATCGTCGATCACCGCCGCGCCGAGGACGATCCGAGCCTCCGGGGTTTGAGATCGGTCAATGTCCTTAAGAACCCGTGCGGTGATCCCTATGCTCGTAGCCGTGAGCGTGGCGCCGATAAAGGCGTGAACATACGCACTTTTCTCGGGAAGGAGCCAAGAACTCACGGCCCATCCCAAAGCGAACGGGACCGTCACGCCGATCACGGCAACGAGCAAAGAAGATAGGCCGACCTTAAACATTTGGGCGATGGTCGACTCCAACCCGACTTCAAAAAGCAAAATAAGAACGCCGATTCGAGCAAGGATGTCGACCGAGACGTCGGTTTTAATCGGCTCCACTCCGTTAAATCCCAAAAGGACGAGATTTCCGAGAAAGATGCCGGCGAGGAGTTCCCCTAAAACCGCTGGCTGGCCGACGCGTGAAGCGAGATCGCCTCCCACCTTCGCCGCGACCAACATGACTGCAAGAAAGAGAACCACGTTCCCAACGGGGTCCGCGTGAATATTTCCCGTCGATGCAAGGGCGGACGATACGAAGTCCATCGCGTCGATCATCCAAACATTGAAAGGGTCAGCGCGCCCTCTTCTGAACAAGTGCAAAGAAAGAGGGAAACTCCAGGCCGCTGCCATGCCCGGAAAAGGAGATCCACGCTGACCCTAACTTTTGGCGGCCCGATCACATCCACTTCCCCAAGAAATAGGCCCCTGCCCAAGCCGCCGATCCAAAAAGGAGGAGTTGCGTAATATACTGTCGGACGTCTTTCCACGTGGATGGTTCGCCTCTGGCCGTCTGCTTAAGACCGGATCGCTGATCCAACACTCTCGTCAGCGCAACGAACAACATCACACCGAAATAGGCGAGATCAAAAAGCTGACTTTCCCCCTTTCGTCGACTTTCAGATCCTGCGATCAAAATCATCAGCAAGGCCGCCGGACCGGCGAAAAACCATGTAAGCCGATATATGATAGACAGAAACGTCATGCGGCTAGGCCGCTCCCGAGAGTTCGCTTGGAACTGATTGTGCGACGCCGAATCTCCTTCTTATTATTCTCGCTACGATAGCCTTTGCTCTGGAGGATTTTGCGCAGATGCTGAATCACCGCCGTATTCTCGGCTCCTTGAAACCACGAGACATACGTCTCCTCCATTCGGATGGGTCTGTGGTCCTTGAGTTTCGCCGGAACAAGATGGTTTCCCATCTTTTCGATAAAAGCTTCGCTTAACGCCGCCACTCCCAGCCCAACCGCGCAGAACTGATGGAGGGTCCACATATCCTCCGCGTTAATGGTCGAAACCGGATGGAAATCTCGTTCGTTCAAAAATGTATCGAGCGAGCTTCCGATTGCCGTATCCTCTTTCCAACAAAGAATCGGGAGAGTCTCGAAAAGTTCTTCCACGCGTCTTCCAGAAAGTCGTCTCGCCACAAACAGGCGAACGGGGGAAGATGAGATAAGGGAAGATACTATATCCGTCCGCTCGCTCACGCGATGGGCCAGGCCGAAATCGAATTGAGCGCTCAATAGGCCCCGCTCCAATAGTTCCTGAGTTGTCTGAGAAAAGTTGAGATTCAGCGGTCCGAATTCCCTGGCGTATTCTACAAGCAAAGATCCTCCGATCATTCGAGTGGAGCCGGGTATAATTCCCACGGTGACCGGATAGCCTCCCATCGGCAGTGGGGATACGACATCCATAAGACGCTGGCCCGTTTCAAAAAGCGGACGAACGTGTTGATAAAGATTCGTTCCTTCGGGCGTGAGCCTAAGTTTCCGGTGATCGCGATAGAAGAGCGCGACGCGTAGGTCCTCCTCGAGCCCGGAGAGATGCTCGCTCAATGTTGAGGGCGTAAGCGAGAGCTGCTTCGCTGCCGCGGTGAGCGAATTCTCACGCGCGATTTCACAAAAATAAAAAAGCCGATTCCAATTGATCTCGTTTCCTCGCATTCGCGCCTTTCGAAAATTCGGTTTAGCCTAATCTATAAATCATGGTACGGTATTTCCGAAACGTAACGTTATGGAGTCCAAAAATCAAACGGAAAGAGTTCCTCGATGGAGCCGTTGTGCATACCCCGGTTGGACAACCCATCCGAACTCGTCGAAGGCGCAGATGAGCATCCCGTAGCGAGCCCCGGTTGAAAGGCCGTCGCACCCTACAGACCTGCCCAGGGATTTATAGAACCTGATCCCAAGGGGGACTCAAAGCGAATGCGGCGTTGATTTGTCCGACGTGGGAGTAAGCTTGAGGGAAGTTGCCCGCCTGTTTCTGCTCAACCGGTAAGAAGTGTTCCGAAAACAAACCGAGATCATTGGCGCAGGACATGGCTTCTTGCATGATTCGGCTTGCCTCTTCCGCTTTGCCGATTTTCACCAATGCTTGAACCAGCCAAAAGGAACAAATCACGAACGCCGCTTTGGGATGCCCAAAATCATCGCTTCTCGAGTAGCGATGGAGAAAGGCGGACCCACCCCGTTGGTTTACGAGTCTTAAGTGATCGCCAACTTTCCGGACGGTCTGAGCCGCAAGCTCGTGATCGGGATAACGGAGGATCGGGAGCTGAAGAAGAGCCGCGTCAAAACTGTCATCCATGGGGCCGTTTCGGAGCGACAATTCGCGAACGGCTCTTGCAATCGCCGCTTCCGCCATCTGTTTGGCTCCTTTTAGATCGTCCTCCAATTCATTTAGGAATCCTTTATCCCGAATCTTTTCGATTCGGTCGATTCCCGCCCAACACATCAGGTTGGTAAAGGAGTGTTCTCTTCGCTCCTTTCGGATTTCCCAAAGCCCCGCGTCCTCCTTTGAAATGTTTTGGATACAGAGTTTTACTAGATGGCCGAGAAGTTTCTCATGGTCATGGGTTCTTAGATGGTGGAACCGCTCATCGAAAAAAATGGGCGATAGAGTCAGGATCATCTCGCCGTAGACATCGTTTTGAATATGTTCCGCCGCTTGGTTTTCGCTTCGGACCGGCCGGCTATTCCCATAGCCGCTCCAATTGAAATGTTCCGTTTCCGGTAAGGGAAGTGATCCGTCTAACCGATAAACCGGCCTCAAAGGAGCCCAGCCCTGGTCATGTTTTTCGCCCAGATTAAGGATGAATTTCAGAAATCCTTCCATTTCCTCAAAGTGACCTAAATTGTGAAGGGCGGACAATACGAAATAGGCGTCTCGGAGCCAGCAATAGCGGTAGTCCCAGTTTCTCCCTCCACCAAGCTCCTCCGGAAGACTCGTCGTAAGCGCAGCCAGAATAGCGCCGGTGTCCTCATAGCAATGAAGCTTTAACGTGAGGGCGGAGCGGATGGTTTCCCGCTGAAAAAGATAGGGGATCGCGCAATGCTTGACCCAAAGCCTCCAGTATTCCGCCGTCTGGTCGAGAAACGCGTGCGTGACTTTGACAAGGTCATCTTCAATGCCTGAACTCCACGTAAGCCCGAAATAAAGTGGTTCCCGGAGTGAAAAGGGACCCTCTTCACAGAGGTAAGTAAGAGACATATTGGTTACAGTGCGTAAGCACTCGTTTCGCATTTCAAACCGAAGATGACTGTTTCCTCGAATCGCTTTCGCAGCTTCCTTCTCCCATCCGATCACCGGTCGGCACCTGACCTGAATCGTCGGGTTCCCTTTCACCGGTTCCAAAATTCTGAACATCGTCATCGGGCGATACATTCGCCCATGCTGTAAAAAGCGAGGACAAAAATCCGTAATTCGAAACCGTCCCCCTTCCTCCGTTTGAACTTCAGTGATCAAGATATTCGTATTGGGTACGTAACTCTGTACGCCTTCCGACTTTCCAACGGCCTCAATGGAAAAATGTCCCCCCTCCGGATCCAAGAGGCGACCGAAGACGGGGGGCGAGTCGGGTCTCGGAAGGCATAACCAGTCCACAGAGCCGAGCCGACTGATGAGAGCGGAGATCTGGCAATTGCCAATCAAGCCATAGGGGTACATGGGCTCCTCCAACGTTATCAGGTTTTCCTTTTCCTATGATATCAAAATAAAGTATGTAGCCAGCTATGCGTTTATCACTCCGTTTCATTCTTCCCTTGATAGCCGTCTTGAGCCTGATCGCATACGGCGTGATTCCTCTTGTCGATCAACTGACGCTGAAATGGTTCGTCCGCGACATCGACATCCGAACCAACCTCATCGTCAATACGGTTGAAGACACGCTGATCCCGCTGATTGAACAAAAATCCAAGGCGAAGATTCTGACTTTTTTCAATCGGATCACGCAGGATGAGCGGCTCTTCGCACTCGGCTTCTGTGATCCAGAAAGGAGCATTGCTTTCAGGACGCAAACATTCCCGGAGGAGATTCACTGCGAGTCCACGGAAAGTGCGATTCTTCGCTTGGCGCAGGGGCCGCTTCACGTCGCCTATCAGGTCATCGAGGACAAGGGGAGAGTCCTTGGAACACTTGTTCTGATTCACGATATGAGTTTTGTGGAGCGGCGCAGTGCCGATACCAAACGATATATTTTCGGCTTCTTTGTGGGCTTGGGAATCATCATTTCATCTGTAACCGTACTGATTGCAAAATTGAGTTGGCGGGGATGGGTTTCCGGAATTCGCGCTCTTCTCAAGGGAGAGGGCCTTCTCCAACCGCTGGCGCACGTGAGTTCCCCGGAGCTTCGGCCGATCGCGAAAGATCTGCGCGCCCTGATCCGTGATTTGGACTTTGACCGAAAAACCAGAGATGAAAGCCAAATCAGTTGGAGTTCGAGGTCGCTAAAAGAAATTTTACGGCAAGAGTTGTCAGGGGATCAGGTCCTCATCGTATCGAACAGGGAACCTTACATCCACGTTCGCAAGGAGAAGGAGATCGAAATTCAAGTTCCCGCCAGCGGCCTCGTGACAGCCCTGGAACCGGTCATGCGCGCGTGCTCGGGAACCTGGATCGCCCACGGGGGAGGAAATGCGGATAAAGATGTGGTGGATCGTAACGACCATGTGCGCGTGCCTCCCGACAACCCCTCCTATCAAATCCGCAGGGTCTGGCTCACACCGGAAGAAGAGGCCGGTTACTACTACGGCTTTGCCAACGAAGGGGTGTGGCCGCTTTGTCATATCGCCCACGTACGGCCCACGTTTCGAAGCCGAGATTGGAATCACTACGTTGAAGTGAATCGGAAATTTACTGAAGTCGTGGCGGAAGAAGCACAAACCAATGATCCCGTCGTCTTAGTACAGGACTATCACTTCGCTCTCCTGCCTAAAATGGTTAAAGAAAAACTCCCCAACGCAACGGTAATCACTTTCTGGCATATCCCTTGGCCCAACCCGGAAGCTTTCGGCATTTGTCCTTGGCGGGAGGAGATCCTGGATGGTCTCCTTGGAAGCAGCATTCTTGGATTTCATACACGTTTTCACTGCAACAATTTTGTGGATACCGTGGATCGGTATCTGGAAAGCCGGATCGATCGCGAAACATCCACGATTTCCTATGGCGGCCGCCTGACCGCCGTGAATCATTATCCCATATCGATTGAATCCCCGCTCCGCTGGCTGAAAGAACAGAAGGAAGTGAAGGAATGCCGAAGTCACATTCGTGAAATCAACGGACTCTCTCCGGATCGATTCGTAGGGGTCGGAGTAGACCGCCTCGATTACACAAAAGGAATTCTGGAGCGCTTTATGGCCGTAGAACGCTTTCTGGAACTTCAGCCTCAATGGATCGGGAAATTCACATTCATTCAAATCGCGGCGCCCAGTCGTTCGGTTATCCCGCAGTACCAGCATTTTGAAGCGGACGTTCGCTCGCTGGCCGACAAAATCAATCAACGCTTTTCAAAAAAAGATTACAAACCGATCTACCTGAAAGTGGAGCATCACGAACCGGATCAAATCGTGGAATATTATCGGGGCGCCGATCTCTGCTTTGTAAGCAGCCTGCATGACGGGATGAATCTGGTCGCAAAGGAATTCGTTGCCTCCCGTGACGATGAGCGCGGAGTGCTGATTTTAAGCCAATTCACAGGGGCTTCGCGCGAGCTGCCTGAAGCCCTTATCGTCAATCCATACAACATCGACCAATGCGCAAGGGCATTGCAGATCGCCCTTGAGATGCCGGAGAGGGAACAGCGTGACCGGGTTCGAAGTATGCGGGGCTTGATCCAGGAATTCAACGTGTACCGGTGGGCCGGGAAGATGCTGCTCGATGCATCGCGAATTCGAAAACGAAAGAACTATGAAGTCCCTCTTTCATCCCGATAGCTTACGGATTTTGGAGTCGCTCGCTTTTACAAGAACGCTTTTTGCGTTTGATTATGATGGCACGCTGTCGCAAATAGTGAAGCGACCCGGATTAGCCTCGGTCACGCACAACACTAACTCACTCCTACATGAACTCTCAACGCTGGCACCGGTGGCGATTCTTTCGGGCCGCAGCTTGCGCGATCTAAAGGAACGCCTCACATTCACTCCGAAATATCTGATCGGAAACCACGGTCTGGAAGGCCTTGAAACATCCGCCGAATCCCTTGAAATCGCCGAAAAGATTTGCCGGAAATGGAAGAGGAAACTCGGTGCAAAGTTGACGGGGAGAAAGATAGGTTTGGGCGTTGAATTGGAAGATAAGATGTATTCGATCGCCATTCATTATCGCCGCTCCCGAAATAAGCGAAAGACAAGACTGCACGTTCTGGAAATTACCGCCGACCTTTCCCCACCACCGCGCATCCTCTTGGGAAAATGCGTGATCAATATTCTCCCCTCCGGGGCTCCTCATAAAGGGGTGGCGCTAATGGAACTCATGCAACATCTGGAGATCAAGTCAGCTTTTTACGTCGGGGACGATTACACTGACGAAGATATATTCGCCCTGCCCGATTCGCGAATATTTACGGTACGAGTGGGCGCGAAACGAACTTCGCGAGCGCAATATTTCATACTTAGGCAGACAGACGTTACCAAGGTGCTTCGGCTCTTAATTGACTACCATCGCCATGAGAAACACACATGACCTTCTCAACCCATCCCTTTCTTTCCCTTTTTCGGATCCGATTGTCGATCCATAGGTTAAGCAAATTGTCCGAGCGGAGATTTGGATTGAGTATCGTCCAGTGGTGTTTCTTGAGACGGCTCATCCAGATGCCTGCCGTCTCGGCTCAGACTCTGGCTCAGACAGTGGGAGTACATCCCAGCACGCTAACTCAAACTCTGAAACGCTTGCATCGAAGAGGCCTTATTTTCATCACCGAAGATCCAAGAGACTCCCGGAAAAAGACGATTTCCGTAACCAGACAAGGGAAGGAAGCCCTGGATCTTGCTGAAGTTCGAATGAATCAATTTCTTGAATCTTTTGACGGGGCGGATCGATCGGGATTCGCCCTGAATCAAGTTAACGGTTATCTCGCTAAATTACTGGGCTCAAAAAATGCTGAATCATCACCAACCTCAGTTAAACGTATCTAGAATCGGTGCGACACTCTTCCCATGGCTAACGCCATGGGAACGGCCGGCAAGTCAATTAAGGATGACCTCTCGTGTCGTTACCACATTCAGTTCGTACTGAAGAACCAAGGGCACCTCCCACGGCGAGGGGATCTGAAAGTCCGAACAGAGATTTCGAATTCGATTTCGCTCGAACAGTCGTTCACTTCGGTTCCGTGCCGTCGTGCGTTCTTTGAAGCCCGGAACGAACGCTTTGAGACCGCGTTTTGAATCCAACAGAGAACCCAAGAATGGTCGGTTTCGTTCGCTGAAAGTTTCACAGCCGGAGCACCCGCATGTCCATGGCCATCCGTGAAAAGATCACTTTAGGCCAAGCCAAAGTGGTTTCGCTCGCACGCTGCGTGATGCACCCGACGCGAGGGGAAGATACGTTTTAGAAAGGGAAATATGATCTTTTTTTCTGGAGCGGAATGCATCAATTCTGGCCGCCAAAATGATCGGCACGGCTCTTGAACACGTAACATCCTATGGACGGACCGTAGCTTCGAAACCCCCTCGGGATCGAAACTTTCAGTTCGGGAACCGCGTCACGGATTCGGCAAACCTTATTTTGTGACCGATTTTCGGTCTGTTTCCACGCTCTCGTCTCTAATGGGGTTTGGCCATCTTCAGTCATTTCACGCCCTTATCTACCGCAACGTGTTGGTACGTCCGTTGCTCCAATCGACTACGGCCATCTGCAAGAAAGACGGGCCACGGACGCGGTATCCGTCGAAAAGAGGCTGAACCAGAAGAAAGAAAATGAGAATCGGTGCGTGGAGTGAGGAAGAAATGGAAGAAGGAAAAATGGAGGAAAACAGGGGAAAAAGATGGGGTAGGGAGCCATGCCCACCGACTACGTCGGTGGGGTGCGCCCGGTATGGGCAATTCCTGGTCGGTGGAATCCCGACCTCAGCCCTGAAAGGAGGGAATGAGTAGGCGGAGCCAAGGGTGCTGTAGGCGACGGCGAGAATCGAGACAATTCCAACGTCGCGATGGCGAGATCTTTTATTCCCTGAAAAAAATACATTTTGGATTTTATTCTTCCGCTTTTTGCTTGATTTTTGGTTCCACGAACTTTACGGAACGCATTGATTCAAAAAAAATCGACGAAGGAAAACAATATCGAACGAATGGCAGGTTTTATCGTTTATTGAGACAAAAAATCCCAAATGGATTAACACGCGGTCCTAGGTTGACCAGCGTGAAGGGACACGT
>DATDPG010000068.1 GCA_035292885.1 Bdellovibrionota bacterium
GATATTCGGGTGGCGGAGAAAAACGGAAAGTTTGGCTTCCTTCGTCAGGCGGTCGACGAACTCCCGCTTCGACGCGTAAGCGGGCAGGAGCCGTTTGATCGCCACGAATTTCGGTTGATCGGGGCGAGGGTCGTCAAACCGCACGGACAAGAACAGTTCGGCCATCCCTCCGTTCCCAATGCTGTCGATTAGGAAAAAGTCACCAAATTTCCGAGGCTCGAAGCTCTGTGAATTCCTTGACACAATAGCGACCGACCTATACTAACGCCTCAAATTTAAAGGAAAAAATGATTTCCAGTTACCTCCCGATTTTGTTGTCGCTGGTTCTGGCCATCTTGTTTCCCCTCGGCCTGCTTTTCATCACCAGCATTCTCGGTCCGCACGTAGACGTTCGGGCCAAAATGGAGCCGTACGAGTGCGGAGTTCCTGCCAAAGGTTCGGCGCATATCAAGATTCCCGTGAAATATTACCGCCTTGCCATCCTATTTGTCCTCTTTGACGTAGAAGCGGCTTTCTTGTTTCCGTGGGCGATCCTGTTTCGTCCGCAGGCTTCGTACTGGGGAGTCCCGTTCCTGGTGGCCGAGGCATTTCTCTTTTTGGCTATTCTTTTGGTCGGCTACCTCTACGCTTGGCGGCAAGGGGGGCTCGAATGGGATTAGAAAGCTTTTCCGTGACGCCGGAGCGGCAAAAGCGAATTTCGGAATTTATGGGCTCAAAAATCTCGTCGAGTGGCGAAATTCGAGGTGATTTTTGGATTCAGATCATGGGGGACGAGCTAAGAGCTCTTATCGAGTTTTTGCGCTCCGATCCCGAATTGCTCTTCGATTCTTTTGTCGACCTTTGCGGCGTCGATTACATGGCCCGGAAGCCTCGCTTCGAGGTCGTCGTTCACCTTTTTTCTCAACCCCATCAACACCAAATTCGAATTCGCGTCGGCGTGCCGGATGCGACTTTGACCGTCCCGTCCCTGACGCCTTATTGGCGCGGCGCCAATTGGCAGGAACGAGAAGCGTACGACATGTACGGCATCCTTTTCGAAGGCCATCCCAAGTTGGAACGGATCTTGAGCGCGCCCGATGTCACGCTCTTCCCCCAGCGGAAGGATTATCCGTTGAAAGGGGATCGGGAAACTCCCGAGGATCTGTGAGCGTGCGTTTTTCCAGCTCGGCCGAAGAAAAATTCGCCGATATTGTATCGCGCTATCCCAAATCGGACGCGGCGCTGTTGCCGGTCTTGTGGCTGGCGCAGGAAGAATTCGACGTCCTCACACCGGAAGTGCGGGCGTATGTGGCTCGGAAGCTCCATCTTTCCGCGGCGCGTGTGGAAAGTGTGGTCTCGTTTTACACGCTCTATAAAACGAAGCCGATGGGCAAACATCACATTCAGATATGCCGGAACCTTTCGTGCAGCCTTCGGGGCTGTGATCGTCTCATGGGCTGGGTGGTGAAAAATCTGGGAATCAAGCCGAGCGAAACAACGCCGGACTGGGAATATTCTTATTCGACGGTCGAATGCCTCGCGGCCTGCGGGGGCGCCCCCGCGATTCAAATCGACGGCGACTATTTTGAAAACGTCACGGAACAAAGGCTTGAGGAGCTGATCGGACGGCTGAAGGACAATGGAAAAAATCGTTAGCAAGAACTTCGACCGGCCGGAATGCTTCAAGCTCTCCGTTTACGAAGGAGCGGGAGGGTACGAGGGTCTGCGAAAGGCGCTAAAGATGAAGCCGGCCGAGGTAACCGAATTGGTGAAAGCTTCCGGGCTTCGGGGACGCGGGGGAGCCGGTTTTTCCGCCGGCATGAAATGGGGATTTATACCGGAGAACTCCGGAAAGCCGACCTACCTTTGTGTGAATGCCGATGAAGGGGAACCGGGAACGTTTAAGGACCGTGAAATCCTATTGCGCGACCCGCATCTTCTGATCGAAGGGATCGTCATAGCCGCTTACGCCATCGAATGCCACACGGCGTATGTCTATGTGCGCGGAGAGTTTATTAAAGAATCGAAACGTCTGCAGAGCGCTCTAAACGAGGCGCGAGCGAAAAAATACTTCGGCAAGAATATTTTGGGTTCCGGCTATGACCTGGAGATCCACGTTCATATGGGAGCCGGGGCCTATATCTGCGGCGAGGAGACGGCGTTAATTGAGTCGATCGAAGGCAAGCGCGGATTGCCGAGACTAAAGCCCCCTTTCCCGGCGGTGGAGGGTCTGTTCCGCTGTCCCACCATCGTGAATAACGTCGAAACCCTCGCCAATCTTCCGGATATTTTGCTCAAGGGGGTCCAGTGGTACCGGCAGTGGGGGACCGAGAAGGCGCCCGGGATGCGTCTGTTCGCGGTGAGTGGCCATGTTCAAAAACCGGGCGTGTACGAACTCCCGATCAACGTCCCGTTGATGAAATTGATCACGCAACACGCCGGGGGCCTTCGACCCGGCCGGCGGTTGAAAGCGGTGATTCCCGGCGGTGCCTCGTCGGCGGTTCTTCGCGCGGATGAGTGCGACGTGACGATGGATTTCGAATCGCTGGCCGGAAAAGGGACGATGGCGGGATCGGGCGCCGTTATTGTGATGGACGATACGACCTGCATGGTGAAGGCGCTGCGCGTGCTGGCCCAGTTCTTCGCCCACGAATCGTGCGGGCAGTGCACGCCATGCCGGGAAGGGACCAGCTGGGCGGCGGACATCATCCGTCGCCTGGAGACGGGGGAGGGTACGCGAAAAGATCTCGATCTCCTTTACGACATTTGCGACAACATGAAGGGGAAGACGATCTGCGTCTTTTCGGATGCGGCGGCAGCGCCGATCGAGAGCATTGTGAAGAAATTCCGCGAGGAATTCGATCAACACTTGGCCGACAAGCGTTGCCGTCTGGCGGTGGCCTCGTGATTTTGTTCGATCCGGGACTCATCGGCTCGGCTCTGCGTCTCGTAGTTTCCTTCGGGGTGGTATTCGGCGTGTTCGTGTACATCATGGTCTGGTCGGAGAGGCGGGTAAGCGCTTGGATGCAGGATCGCGTGGGCCCCAACCGAGTCGGCCCGTTTGGTCTGCTTCAAAGCATGGCGGATGGGATCAAATTCATTTTCAAGGAGGAGGTGCGTCCGGCTAAAGCCCATCGAATTCTCTATTTATTGGCGCCCTGTCTCGCGGTTTTTCCAGCGGTTTTGGCCTTTGCCGTCGTGCCGTTCGGTGCGCGGAGGATTGACGGGGTGATCGTCCCGCTGCAAGTTGCCGACATCGACGTCGGTATTTTGTTCGCCGTCTCCGTGGCGTCGCTCGGTGTGTTCAGCATTTTGCTGGCGGGGTGGGCTTCGAACAGCAAGTACCCTCTCCTCGGCGGGCTTCGGGCGGCGGCCCAATTCATTAGTTACGAAATTCCGCTCGGGCTTTCGATCGTTTCCGTACTGTTGCTCGCCGGCTCGGCACGCTTGGGGGATATCGTCGCCATGCAGAGCGACAGCTGGTTCATTTTTTTGACTCCGCTCGGATTCTTGCTCTTCGTCGCTTCGATTTTTGCCGAAACGAACCGATTGCCGTTCGATCTGGCCGAAGGCGAAGCGGAGATTATCGGCTACCACGCGGAATATTCCAGTATGAAATTCGCCATGTTCTTCATGTCCGAATACGCGAACATGGTCACGGTTTCATGCCTTGTGGTGCTTTTGTTCCTCGGCGGCTGGGAACTCCTGCCGATGTTCGGTTGGGAGAAACTGGGTGCGGCGATCGGCAAGGATATTTATGGGGATCCGATTCTTTGGATTCTCCCGACGCTCTGGTTCATCGCCAAGGTGACGGCGTTTCTGTTCTTTTTTATTTGGGTTCGCTGGACGATCCCCCGCTTCCGCTATGACCAGCTGATGGCCCTTGGATGGAAACGGTTGATTCCTCTTGGATTGGTCAATCTCTTGGTGACGGTGGGTGTCGCCGTGGGAGTCAGCGGCAGATGACCGCGGGGCTCTTCTATCTGTTCGGTGGCGCCGCGGTCCTTTTTTCGCTGCTCGTCATACTTCTTCGCAATCCCGTAACGAGCGCTCTTTCTTTGGTGGCTAGTTTTTTTGCGGTTTCGGCGATTTTCGTCCTGCTTGGTGCGCCCTTCCTGGGAGTGATTCAGGTCCTCGTGTACGCGGGAGCTGTTTTAGTGCTCTTTCTCTACGTCGTCATGCTCCTGAATGTGCGAATCGAACGGCGACAGGTGGCCAAGCAACGGCTGATCAGTCTGGGGAGCCTTTTGCTTCTTGCCTTGATTCTGGCCGCACTTTTTAAAGTCGTCTCGTTTCCGTCGATTGCGCCGGTCGCCGTCAAAGAATCGTTCGGCTCCATGGCTTCCGTCGGCGAGCTGCTGCTCGGACCGTACGCACTGGTGTTTGAATTGGTGTCGTTGGTGCTTTTGGCGGCGATGATCGGGGCCGTCATCCTTTCGACGATGCGGAAAGAGGAGGAGCGTTCGTGATTGTCCCTCTGTCCCATGTCTTGGCGCTGAGTTTCGTTTTGTTGGCCGTTGGTTCGATCGGGATTCTCACGCGAAGGGATGCGATCACGGTTTTTCTTTCGGTGGAAATTATTCTCAACGCCGCGAATGTGGCGTTTATCGGTTTTTCGAGAGCTTTGGGCGACGAGTTCGGGCACGTAGCCGCTTTCATCGTGATCGCCATCGCGGCTGCGGAGGCGGCGGTCGGTTTGGCGATCATCATCGGCGTGGGACGTGTGCATGAATCGCTCCTGCTGGATGAAATCAGGGACCTTCAGAGGTAACAATGCCGAGCACGGTTTTTTGGCTGATTGCGTTTCCCTTTCTCGGAAGTCTGATCCTGGGAATTCTCGTTCTTCTCCGCGTTCGTCTGTCTCCGGCGGTAGCCGGGATCATTGCGTGCGGCGCTTCGGGGCTCTCCTTTACCCGCGCTTTTTCACTCGCTATGGATACGCTGGCCGAATCGCCGCTGCCCGACATCGTGCTTCACCTTGGCTCGTGGATCGAAGTCACCGGCCTTGCCGTCCCGATGTCATTTCGGGTCGATGCTCTGTCGGCGGTCATGGCGCTTGTGGTCACCGGAGTAGGCTTTCTGATCCACGTCTATTCCGTCGGATACATGGCGCATGACGAAGGGATCGGGCGATTTTTCGCATATCTGAATCTCTTTTGCGGATTCATGTTGGTTCTGGTTACGGCCACTTCGCTGCCGCTTCTTTTTGTCGGTTGGGAGGGGGTCGGTCTTTGCAGCTACCTTCTGATCGGTTTCTGGTTTTCGGAACGGAAAAATACGGCCGCCGGGACCAAGGCCTTTGTCGTCAATCGAATCGGCGACGCCGGATTCTTGCTCGGGATTTTTCTCGCCTACCACATGTTCGCCACGTTGGACATCGCAGCTATCCAGCATCATGGATCGCTGGGCGAATTCAAAGAAACGATGCACCTGGAACTCCTGGCGCTCCTTCTGTTTATCGGATGCGTGGGAAAATCGGCGCAATTCCCGCTCTACATTTGGCTTCCGGATGCGATGGCCGGCCCCACGCCGGTTTCGGCGTTGATTCACGCCGCCACGATGGTAACGGCCGGAGTCTACCTGCTGGCGCGAATGTCTTTCCTTTACGCGCTCGCACCGGTGGCGAGCGAGGTTGTGGCTGTGACCGGAGCTTTTACGGCGCTGATCGCGGCGACGATGGCTTGGGCGCAGACGGACATCAAAAAGGTGCTGGCGTTTTCAACCGTCAGCCAGCTTGGATTTATGGTCCTGGCGATGGGTGTGGGAAGCACCGGCGCCGGGATTTTTCATCTGGTGACGCACGCGTTTTTCAAGGCGCTCCTCTTTTTGGCCGCGGGGTCGGTCATCCACGCCCTGCACGGAGAACAGGACATCCGGCAGATGGGCGGGTTGAAGACGTATCTAATCAGTACGGCGATCGTCTTTGCCGTCGGTTTTCTGGCCATAGCGGGATTCCCGGGATTTTCGGGCTGGTTCAGCAAAGACGAAATTCTCGTCGGCGTGCTCGCCACGGGGCACCTGACTCTGTTTTGGATGGCCTTGGCCGCGGCCGTCCTGACGGTCATTTATATGACCCGCCTTTTTTGCCTGGTCTTCCTGGGAATTCCGAAGATTCCGACGCAAAATCTTCGGACGATTCACGAGTCCCCCCGAAGCATGACGTTGCCGATGTATCTGCTGGCGTTCTTGTCGATTTTCGGGGGCACCGGCCTATTCCCGTTTCATCGCATTACGCTCCGGCTCTTTCCGGTGGCCGGCGAAGCCCCGTTGCCGTTCGATCTCACGGAAGGAAAATTCGCGTTTTACGTGACCCTCTTGGTCTTGGCCGTTTTGGTTCTTGTCTTCAAAACTTACGTGTCGTGGGACGCCAAGCTCGAGCGTCACCGGATACGCGTCGAACGACTGGCCGAATTCACGGAACGCCAATATCGCTTCGACGACCTGGCGTCCTTCGTGGGATCCGCGTTGTCGCGGAGACTTGCCGCCGTGGCCCGCTTGGTCGATTACAGCGTCGTGGATGATTTTTTCTACCGCTTCGCCCGCTACGTCCGGGGTTTGGGGGGCGCCGTGGCTCGTTTACAAAACGGTTACGTTCAGGTCTATGCGCTCGGGATGGGCCTCGGATGTGTTCTGTTGATCTATCTCTTGTTCCGGGGTGGCGCGTGATCTTCAATCCGTTGACCGAATTGGTGTTCTTGCCGACCGCCGGCGCCATGTTGTTGGTCTTGTTCCCCCGCCGATTCGATCGGGCGTTTCATTTTATCGGTGTCCTCATCATGGCGCTTACGCTCGGCCTGTCGCTTCGGCTGGCGGGGGAATTCGTCCTTGGAACCGCGGAGCTTCAATTCATTCAAATCGTTCCATGGATTGCTTCTTATGGAATCGCTTACTTTGTCGGAATGGACGGGATCAGTCTGATCCTGATCCTCTTGACCACTTTCCTTTCCTTGCTGGCGCTCTTTTCAAGTTTGAACAGCGTCACCGAACGGAGAAAAGAATTCGTGATCTCCATGCTTCTCTTGGAAACGGCGATGATCGGCACGTTCGCCGCCCAGGATCTGTTTCTCTTTTATGTCTTTTGGGAAGCGATGCTGATCCCCATGTACATTCTGATCGGCGTCTTCGGCGGTCCCCGCCGGATTTACGCCACGCTGAAATTTTTCTTGTTCACAATGGGAGGGTCGGTGTTGATGCTGGTGGGCATCTTGCTCCTCTATGTGATGCATGAACGGCAGTTCGGATTTTACAGCACGGCGCTTCCCGATCTCCTTCGAATTTCGATGCGATCGGGGTTGCAGGTCTGGCTGTTTGGAGCGTTTGCTTTGGCGTTCGCCATCAAGATTCCGCTTTTCCCTTTTCATACTTGGCTTCCCGACGCACACGTGGAAGCCCCGACCGCCGGAAGCGTTGTTCTCGCGGGAATTCTTCTTAAAATGGGAGGTTACGGCCTCCTTCGTCTGGCGCTGCCGCTCTTTCCGTTCGGCGCGGAAACCTTTGCACCTGTTCTCGGCGGCGTGGCCGTCATCGGGATTATATACGGCGCCTATGTCGCGATGGGACAGGAAGATATCAAGAAATTGATCGCCTATTCGAGCGTCAGCCATATGGGATTCGTCGTCTTGGGTATTGCATCGCTTACACCCGTGGGTCTGAACGGCGCGATGTTTCAGATGGTGGCCCATGGAATTTCCACGGGAACGCTCTTCCTTTTGGTCGGTATGATGTACGAACGGAGGCATACGCTTATGATCGCGGATTACGGCGGG
>DATDPG010000069.1 GCA_035292885.1 Bdellovibrionota bacterium
GTACTTCCAGAGGATCGACTCCAGAATCCGGTTCTGCTCCGCGCGATCAAGCTCCGCAAATCGCTTTCCGCCGCCGCCGCGGCGCGCGGACGCGTTCAACAGCCGGGCCCCGCTTTGATATTCCTTTAAATAGCCGGGCTCGGTTGAAGTTCTCCTGGCCACATGGTCCCGCAGAAATGCGGGGTCGCCATCCACCAGCACCGCGATCAAGGCCGCGATGGCACCAGACTCTTCATCCGAGAGCCGTCCCATCGGGGTGCTTCGGTCCAGTCTGGGCCACTTCGATCGGGCGAATCTTTCCAAAATCATCGACCCTATCGGAGAAAACACAGACACGATCAATGCCGCAATCGCGGCCGTCATCAACAAAAATCGTCTTCGTGATACGGGATGGGCGGACTTCATCTCATTCATTCGAGACCGGCATCACCCGGTCCGTCCCATTCGAAGACCGGCGGGCGTCCCCGGCCCAAACCGGCTCGAAGCGTCGCAGTAACCGGTCCGCCGCGATTCGATTCGCCGCCGGTCCGGGGTGAGAGTCGAAACGGCTGACCCAGAGCGTCCGGGCATCCGGAAATTCGGCGAACGCTTCACGCAGGTCGACACAATCGATCCCGTCACGCGCGCAGTCCGCCAAAACGCGTTCGTGCAGAAATGCCAGCTTATACCCGGTGCGCAGTTCCGGCCCGATCACCGGAAAAAGAACGATTCCGAGCGGCTTCCCATGTTTCCGACATAATTCGATAAACTCCCGCAGCAACCGTGCCGCCTCCCGCGAGTCGGCTTGGTTCGGATCCCCGAATCTCCGGACCATGTAATCCTGATAGTTCTCGATCCGGCCGAGCCTTTCTTGGAACGAGCGCCATGCGAAATTCGCGACGTAGTACAACGCCGAGGCCGGATGCAGATAGGTTTGGAGCGTTGATGAACCGAACAGCGGGGTCGGAATCGGACGCATGCTCGTGTCCTTGCCCTCCGGATCGTTGACAAACCACTCCAGCAAGATGAAATCCGGCTCGCCGGCCTGAACGGCCTCCTCCAACATTCGAATGTGATCGATCGTTTGGGCCCCGGCCCTCCCAAAGTTTAAAACTTCGAACCGAAGGGGACGCGGCCCTCGATTGAGCTCGGTTTCCAGGAGATTCGTATAACGTTGTCCCTCGGCAACTCCCTGACCGAAGGTGAAGGAATCCCCGATCACCGCAATTCGGAAAACGCCGGGCGGTTTCACGCGTTCGAACTCACGTTCGCGAAATCCAAGCGAGTTGCGCCTCACCTCCAGACGATCCCACCGTTTGGCGAAGTAGCTCGAATTGTCCGGCGTGGTCGTCACGTCGCGGAGCAACACGCGCATTGCCACTTCGCCCAATCCGAGGAGCAGGATACCGGTTACGCTCAGCACGATGAGATTGAGGACAAAACCATCCGCGCGCCGCTCCCCGAGCGTGCGCCGCGAACCCCAGATCAGCGAGACACCGACCGAACCGATCAGCATTCCGATCTTACTTGAAAACCGAAGCAGCAGGGGCTTGTCCACCACGCCCCCGACAACATAGCCCAGGCCTGAAACCGCCGCAAGGACGACGCAGGCGATCAGAACTTTTCGGCTCATGCGAAACCCATTTCAAATTCGGCCTTCCAGACCTTTAATGCGATCGGCCCGCGCGGACTCCCAGGTGATATTGGCATTCATTCCATAGTTCCAGAGCGTCGCCGCGCCGATTCCGAAGAGATTGCTGAGGAGGTAATGCCATCCGGCAAACTCCGTCAGTGCCCATAAAATGGAGAGGTTGATCACGGCGCCCCCGGCGCAAAAGAAGTTGAACGTAAGGAACCGGCTCATCCGGCTGACAAAACGGGGCCGCCGCTGCGAAAAATCCGCGAAGGTCCAGAACTCGTTCAAAAGGAAATTCGTCACGACGGCGGTTTCCACCGCAAAGAGGCCGCTCTGAAGATATCCCAGCCCCCACGCTGTGAGGAGGGTTAGCACGCCCATGTTGACAAAGACGCCCGATCCGCCGACAACCGAGAATTTTAGAAAACGCTTCAGCTCTCCCGTTTGCCTGGAAAGACGCAGGAGATGAATGATAAACTCTCCATACTGCCGCGGGCCGAGCTTGCTCCCGCCTAACTTTCGCTCGACAAAGGTGTATGGGACCTCCTCAACGCGTTGGTACTTTCCCCGGCCCAACACCTCTAAGAGAATCTTATATCCCTCAGGCTCCAGACGGCAGTTTTCGATCAC
>DATDPG010000070.1 GCA_035292885.1 Bdellovibrionota bacterium
ATGAAATTCGTTTGGGTGAAATCCGGATGGTGGTCTCCCACCGGGGATATGCCCTTTCGAACGTCATACCGTTTCCGGATCCTCGGACCGAACCGCACCGGCCGATCCCGGTCGCGGCACCTCCCGCACCTCGACGCCGGATTAAGGCGGCCGTTGTGGAACGAGTCGCCGTGCCGGTCGCGATACCGAGGGGCGTACTCTGGATATCGGTTTTCGCACTGGCCGGAGGCTTGGCCTGGGCGCTTAATCGTTATGTTCCCCGCAAGTCGGAACTGCTCACGTCCATTCGGAACCGATCCGTGATGGTTCCTTCTGAAGTGACAACCGACATTCCTGTGGAAGAGGAGGCACCCGCCTCGGAAGAGGTCGGTAAAACCGTGGAAGCGCCTCCCCTTGTGATTCAAGCCCGCAAAGAAACGAGGAAGAATCGGCCGGCGCCCATTCCCGCCGTGAGTCCCACACCGGAATCGACGACGGGTAAAGACATCGTTGCCAGCCTGGATCGCTCGCTCGGCGGCATTACGCCGGAAGGGGACCTGGCCGCCGCCGATCGCCTGGCCAAAACAGTGCGTTCCACCGGCACGCTGGGGCCAAAAATCGTGAAGGCTCCGAAGCTTCAAGATATGGACGTGGAGATCCGTCTTCCAACGTTGAAAGATATTCCTCTGCTTGGAATCAGCGAATCGGCTCGCTCGGTGAATCCTCGGGCAACGTACGATCCGGAGAAATACCGGGCCTCTCTAAAGGAGCACCTCGTGGGTGTCGAAGGCTGTTACGTCCAGCATGAAAAAGGCGGAGCGGCCGGACGCATTGCGATCTGGTTTTCGATCGCCTCTTCCGGCCAAGTTCGGAAAAGTGGAGTTGAATCCGACACATTCCGCAACAAGGCCATGCAACAATGCATTCTCGACCGAGTGGGGAAAGTATCGTTTGATCCTCCTCCTTGGGACGGATTTACGACGTCGTTGGCGTTCCGCTTCGGCAAGCGCCGCATCGATTTTTAGGCTCGACAGCCTGTTAAAACGTGTACTTCAATCCCGCGCCGATATTGATCGTGTCCACCGGTACATCCAGAATGTAGTAGTAGCTCGTTTTGGCGTAGAGCGAAAAGTGCCGAAGATACGTGTAGTACTCGATGCCTCCGCCGATCAAAATGTTGATCTTGTTATTCTGGCCGGGGACGAACTCCGGATCGCTGTAATGAATCCCGGGGCCCACTTCAAGAAAGGGGTAAAAGCGGCCTAAAGGATACTGGGCTTTGGCGGCTAGATTGAGCAGGATGGTATTGACCCCGCCTTGAAGTACAAAATCGCCGGCCGAAGCTTCGTTGATTCCGATGCTGTAAACCCCCTCGAGGGAGAGGTACTTGAACAGATCGTATCCCGTCGTGAACGTGAGCTGAAATCCCGGATTTTTCGCGGTTCTGGCTTCGCCGGTGAAAAAGAGAAGACCAAAATCGAACCCCACCGAAAAACCCCGTTCGACTTGATCGGGAAGACGCTGAAACTCACCGAACAATTCGTCTCCCCGACCCATTCGCGGAAAACAAAGCACGATCAAACAGGCCAGCGCCAGTAGGACTTTTTTCATCGGTCTCACCCCGCCACCCGGAAGAGGAACGGATAAATGACTTGGACGATTCCCCCTCCCGGTTTGGGGAACTGGATTCGCTTAATCACGTTTTGAACGCACACTTCGACCGGAGGACTGCTTAACGTCGATTGCTTGATTCGCGTGCTGGTCACCGAGCCGTCCAGGCCGATGATGAAATCGGTGACGACCTTGCCTCTCAAGTTCGGTTGGACCGTGAGCTGGCGTTCGTAACAGTAGCGAATTTGACCCAGGTAGTTGGCAATGATTCGGGCGATCACGTCCTTTGGGATATTCCCCATGACAAAGACTTCCTCTTCGTCGATGGAGGCCGAGACGGCCGTGTCGCTCTTACCCGTTCCAAAATCGGCAAGCCCCGGTCCTTTCGCCCCCCCTCCGCGTCCTTTGGTTCCTAGACCTTGGCCGATGGACGTGGAAAGGCCACCGCCGCCGGTTCCAGTCCCTTTGAGACCTTTTCCCTCCCGAAGTTCCGTTTCACCCGGCAACCCGTATCGAGCCGCGCGGTTAAAGGCGCTGTCCACCGATCCGGGGATCGCGGCACCGCCTCCGATCAATTCGGAAAAAGCCCCTCGATTTCCGGAGCGTGTGAAAACATCCAAGATACCGGTTTTCCGAATGTCGCCGCTGGAGACACGCCGGCCCGCGCCCGGGATCCCGCGGCCGCGCCGTCCTTCCGCTCCGGGAGCGCGCGCTCCCTCACCTTCCATGCCGACGGCGCCCGGTTTCAGTTTGCCACCCGCGAAGGCCCGCTTCGGTTGATACGGTTTGATCGTGCTCGGCTGCACGAGGATTTTCTGGAACTGCGGCGTCAATTCTTCCAGCGTTTTGGGCGGTGGCGCCGGCCATAGCTTCACCACAAGCAGAATCATCAAATGCAGGGCAAGAGAGACGATGACCCATCGGCCGAGGTAGGGATCCGCCAAGTATTTGAAGATTGCGACGGGCGGCACCCGCTCGGGATCCGGAATCTCTTCGAAATAGATACGGATGTGGCCGAACTCAAGGCATCCACGGGCCCCTTTTGCCATCTCCACCGTTTGAAAGGGACCGGCCTGTTTTCCGACGGCGTCCAGGAGCGAGGTCAGCTTGTCCCCCATCTGGAGAACGCCCTCGATATGTTTATTGATCGTAAGGAGAGCGCCTCCTTCCGATCGGTATTGGATGAGGGCGTGACTTTCGGGAAGAGCCGGTGTGGGAATGCGAAACGTATTTCCGCGTTCGGCTCCCACGGTGATGGTCGAACCCGGCGAGAAGAAACGATCTTCGATCACCCAACCGAAGCATTGCACGACGACGCGTAATACCTTGGCGCGGATGTCCGAGGGGCGGGAGCCGCCGGGGCGTTTTCGGAAATCAACGACGAGCCGTTTGGGATCGAAAAAAATCTCGGAATCCCGATCCGAGGGAATTTTCAGTGCGCTTGTTCGGACGACCATAGACGTTCCTCCTAAAATTCATCCGCCCCGCGGACGATGTTGGGCAAAAAGCTCTCATCCAAGTCGAGCAGTCGCCTAAAACTGACCTCCGGGGGTTCCAAAATGGACTGGCCTTCGGGTTTCTTTAACTGACCTAAAATGTCGACCTCTTCAAAGTCGTAGACCGTCTTGCCGACGCGGACTTTCCTTTCAGATCCTTGAGCGGGCGCCGATGTCTGGCCGAAAGAAGCTCCGGTCCAGGACAAAACCAAGAGCGCGGCAATGAGGAATGGAAGGGTTCTTATCATGGCTGAGCTTTCCTTTCTGGAGCCTTTTGCACTGCCGCCGCCGGAGTCGGTTGCGGCGTGGGAACCACTTTAGGCCGCTTGGGCATCGACTGAAGCTGTTTAATATATCCAAACACCTCGTGATCCTTCGCCAGGTTGAGCCGCTCCACGGCGACGAACCGCTGGAAATATTTCAGCGCTGTTTCCGGATCCTGAAGGTTGTTCTGATAAAGAAGTCCGAGGTTAAAGAGCGCAGCGCCGTTATTCGGATCGGTCCCCGCATTGGTGGAGAAAGCTTGCCGTGCCTTCGCCACTTCACCTGTCGTGAGGTAGGCCACGCCAAGATTTTGATTTGCGGGAATGTTGAGGGGGTCGGTTCGAAGGACCTCTTCGTAAAGCTGAATCGCTTTGGGGTAATTGCCCGCTTTGAGATAGATATTGGCCAAATTCATCCGAGCGGACACCAAAGAGGGATTGAGTTCGGTGGCTCGTCGGAATTCATTGATGGCATTTCTCGGCATATCCATCGCGAGATAGGTCAGTCCGAGATTGTTATACGTTTCGGCCGTTTTCGGATTGATCTTCTTTCCCTTCTGGAACGTCAACTCCGCCAACTGGTAGCGTTTGGAGTCGTAATAAATCAGGCCCAGATTGTTGATCGCGTAAATGTTGGTCTTGTCGGTGTTGAGAATTTCACGGACGAGATCCTCGGCCGAGCGGAAGTCCTTGTTTTTCCGGTAAGCAATGGAAAGGCTGTTCTTTAAACCGGCGTTTTTGGGCTCGTGCTTCAGAAGGTCTTGATAGACCGCAACGGCTTTCAAATGATGGCCCAGGAGAGAGTGAGTCTCGGCTAACTCGAGCATCGGTTCCACGGCGTTCGGTTTAACGAGAGACGCATTTTCAAACGCCCGTTCGGCTTCTTTGTTTTGGTTGAGTTGGCGGTAAGCTTTCCCCAAATCCATATAGGCATCGAAATTTCGCGGATTTTGTTCGATGGAACGGAGGCTCCGATCGACGGTTTGGCGGAAATCACCGGCGGAACGCGCCGAAACCTGAGAAGGGGTGGCGAATTCCGCGGCCGGAACCTGTGAAGCCGCCTCGTCGACTTTTCCTTCTTTAATCTTCTCTTCGGCGGCGGGGGTGGAGGGTGGAGGGCTCGTTGAACCGAGGCATCCGAACATAAAAAGAGAAGCACCTATGACGACGAGAAATCGGTAGTTCATCGCGCGGCCGCCTCCAGCATCGGTTTATACGGTGCCATCGGTTCGCTCGTGCTGGCCTCAAAGTAAGTCTTTCCGCGCCGCGGAGGATACTTGTCCGGCTTGAATTCGGTTAATCGCTCGTACGCTTTGTCGGTCCAATCGTTGTATACGTCCAGCTCGTATGCCTTGGCGATGGCTTTTTCATAGGCCTCCACGGCCTTCTCCTCGATGGGGGCTGCCCGATTGGCCAGCTCTTGTTGATAAAGCTGCACCTGTTCCGGATTGAGTTCTTTCGGCACCGGCGCGTTAAACAGAGCTTTACTGAAGTTCTGGTAGATCGAACCAATCTGATACAGCGCGGTGACGCCCATCTCCGCGTCGCCGTAATTGATCACCTCGAGATATTTGTTCTTTAGATTCTTCAAGAGCAACGCTTTCCGTTCCATCGCGTTCGCCAGGACCTTTTGGGGCATCCGCAGTCGGATCTCGTTGTATTCGTCCAGCATCTCCTGAATCAGTTCCAGCTGGGCTTTAGCCGCGTACTTGGCGCCGACGTTCGGGCCGAGGCTGGGGTTCTGATTGTATTTCCTAAAGAGCGCCACGGCGGTCTGATACGAACGGCGGGCGGGCTCATGTTGTCTCAATTTTTCTTGGGCCTGCCCGGCTCGATAGTAAGCCTCTACGATGCGGTCCTTCTTAAGGCCGTATTTCCGCGGGTAATTCTGAAATACTTCGATCGTTTGCGGCCAGGCTTTTCGGAGCTCGTAGATCAGGCCGAGGGAGAAATAAATATCGCCGGCGTCTTTGGCGTTTGGATATCGCTGAAGATAGAGATCGTAATCCTTCACTGCGCGATCCAACTGGCGCAAATGCTCACGGTAGAGGCCTGCGTTAAAGAGCGCGTCGGCCGAGTAGTTGGACTTGGGGTCCTTGTCCGCCAGCAGCTCGTAATAATTCGCGGCATGTTCGTAATCCAGTTTATCGTCGAAATAGCTGGCCAGCGCGAGCATCATTTTCGGAACCATCGGAGAATCGGGATATTTTGCGAGAAATCGTTGCGCGGTCGCCATCGCCTTTTCGGATTCATCGCCGTTGATATAGGCTACGGCGGCGTTGAAGAGCGCCTTGTCGGCGTACTCCGATTCCGGATATTTGTTCGCCAGACGAAGATACGTGTCGGCCGCCGCGGTGTACTGTTTCTTGTCCTCCAGTTGTTTGGCGCGCTGAAAAATCGATCCCTGAATCAATTTGAGAAGAAGGGCGCGGTTTTCAGCCGTGGCGAACTCCTTGTGGGTTAAGAACGTAGCGGCCCACTTTTCCAGGTTCTCCCAATCCTTTCGGATGTTGTAGATGTCCAAAATTAAATGGCGCGCGCTCATGGATGGGGCGCTGGTGGGAAACTGCTGCACAATCGCTAAGAAGCCTTTTTGGGCCTTGTCGAATTGATTGTAGTTATAAAGGAGTTGGGATCGATGAAGGAGCGTGTCCGGGATCCGATCGTCCTTGGGAAAGTGCTTAACGTACGCCTCATCCGCAGACACAAGACGTTCGGCGTAAGGGGAGAGCGGGATCGGATCGTACTTGTTTTTTTGTTTGATCCCTTTCGCTTCGAGATCCTTGAAATGAATTTCTTCCAGTCGGGTCAGGGAGTCAATCTGTCCCACGATGGCCTCTTTTTGGTACTTCCCCTTGGGGTCCTTGGCCACGATCTCGAACTGTTGAGAAGCCGCCAGGAAATCTTTCTTCTTGAACAGCAATTGCGCGTACACGAAGCGCATGACGTAGGCGTTTTTATGGCCCCCGAATCGTTCCAAATATTTCTGGTAATACACCACGGCCGCGGCGTAGTTTTTGGCCGCCGCTTCCGGTTCGGTCCTCTCCGCGCGCTGCGCCTGCTCGTGATATTTCTTGGGGATGAACCGCGCATAAACCTCGGATCGAACCACGGAGTAATCGCGCATTTCCTCATCCGTATTACGGGTGTACCAGGCCGCACTCTTGTCATACGTGGCGATAAAATTTTCCATCTCGCCCATCGCCCGGCGCAGGTCGTTGCTCTTTTCATACGAGTCGATCAGTTTCGAATGATGCCGAGGAGCGTTCTCCGCGAACGGGCCGGCCGCCAAAAGCATTTTCAACGTAACGATGGCTTTGTCGTACCGGGCCTGCTCGAAGTAAATGTTGGAAAGTTTTTCAAGAACTTTTAGGCCGTAGTCCGGTTCGCCGATCGACACAAAATATTGTTGAGCTTCTTCCACCAGGCCGAGATCGGAATAAAAAAGAACCAAATCGCGCAGGGCTTCCTCTCGAAGCTCGATTTCGCGAGGGACTCCCTTGGACGAAGCGACGACTTTTTGCATGATCGTCATCGCCGGCCGAACCTTGGCCTGGTTGTAATAGCACCAGGAAAGTTTATAGAGAGCGAAGTTGTAGAGTTTGCTCGGTACTTTGAGAACGATGGAATAGGTTTCGATCGCTCTATCGAACTGTCGTTCCAAGAAATAGTGCTCGCCGATCTCCATGTACGCATCGAGACGGAAGCGACTGTTCGGGTATTGGGTCACGAGGCGCTGGAAATATTCGAAGGCTTTCTTGTTGTTCACTTCGGTGGCGTGGTAACCGGCCAAGAAGAGCACTTCATCCATCCGTTCGTATTTCGGCGCGGAGCCGATGATGTTCTCGTAAATTTTGAAAGAGCGCTGGCCTGAAAATTTCGGCTCCACCGGCTTGGTTTTTCGCTTTCCGGCCGCGAAGGCGTCGTATGCTTTCACGTAGGAGTCCATGTCGCGAAGGTATTTCGACCGCTCTTCCAACCAATAGAGTTCGGCGATTCGAAAGAGACGGTCGGCGCGGGCATTCGGGTTTTTGGTCTGTTTGACGATGCGTGTCAGAATCGCGATCTCTTCCCGGATTTTTAGACGAAAGGCTTGGTCAACCTTGTAGTCGGGAAGTGAAAAGGCTTCGAACGCTCCGGTGCGAAGGGCGCCTCGCCGGGATTCGGCCGCAGGTTTGGCGGCCGCAGCTTCTTTCTTATCCGCTTCCAACGTGACCGACTCAACCGATTCCGGGGCGGGTTCGGCCGCCCACACCGACGGAATCGTCAGCATAAGAAGAAGAAAGAAGACTAGTGTCCCGAGTCCGAGGTAGCTTGATAATAAAGGCCGCCGATGCGCCCGGATGGCAAGGCGCGACGACGCGGGCGTACCGGCCGTACGCCGAGGAGGAGCAACGCAGCCAGCAGGGATGCAGCGACGGTCGACTATCAAGATATCCCGGACCCGGGACACTGGATTCATTGAGTCTTCTCCGCTTTCTTGCAGCGATTCTTCAAGTCGTACAAATAAGCGCCCAATTCATCTTCCCAATACTCCCCGGTGTAGTCCCACCAAATGAGCGTTTCCTTCAGACTCTCCGTGAATTCCGGTTTGATGAGATCTTGCCCCGAGATGACCGCAGGCGCGAGTCCGCGGGCTCGGCTCTGTAGAATTTTTCGCTCGGCGCTGATGATCTCATATCGAACGATGTCCTTGGCGTTGTTGAAGTCCAGGATCAATCGCCGTGTGAGCAGCATCTTCTTTCCGGCCATCCAGCTCGCTTGCAAGATGAGATCGGATTCTTTTTGCTGAATCAGCTTCGCCAGGAGATTCGCCCGGGGGCTCTTGGTTTCCGCGAGAGTCTTTCGCTCCTGAGTCAGCCGTCCGATGTAGCGATGCACGGCTAAGAAGTCGCGATTGGCGGCCGCGAGATTGAATATCTCCTTATAAGCGTAATCTTCGCTCCCGTCCTCGCTAACGATCTTGCTTGAAAGCAGAGGATAGTATTCTTGGGGGGAACGAGCCTGTTGAGCGAACCGATCGATTTGGCCGCGAAGGCCTCCGAATTTCGATTCCACCGTGGAAAGCTCGTCGACCGCCCGTTCGTACCAACAGAGCTCGATGTATATAGCTCCCTTCAACAACATCGATTTGAGGAAGTAGACCTGCTCAAAATAAGGGCTGTTGAGAGTATGCAGAACCGACAGCGCTTCGTTGAATTTGTTCAGCTTAAAGAGCGCCCAGCTCGATTCGTAAAGACTCTCCGGGTAAAAGTCCCCGTCTTTCTTCACCTTCTTATAATAGACGATCGATAGAGGATAATTCTGCTGCTCATACAAAATGCGACCCAGAGCCAGGTTGGCCAGCTGACGGATTTTGAGGTCCTCGTAATAGGTAACGGGCGACCGGGCGTCTGAAATGTTTCGAAAATGCGTTATGGCTCGCTTGAAATCTTTCTCTTGCACGGCGACGGTTCCCAGTAAGTATTGCGCGGCCAGATACATCTGGTTCCGGTGGGAGATGCCTGTAAACAGTTCGATCGCCTTGGGATAATTCTGTTTCTTGTAAAGATCCTTGCCGATGTAAAAGCGAAACTCCTCTCGAAGCGAGAGGGGAACCTTGTCGGGTGTAATCGACGACGCAAGGTAGAGAACCAATTCGTCGTCCTTTAATCGCCGGGCGATGGAGATGGCCCGCCGGAGCGACTCGTGTGTTTGCGTCTTCAGCGGCTCTTTTTGGACAATGTCGGCGAAATACAGCAGCGCGCCATAGTCGACGCCCATCTCGTACAGCGAGGCGGCGAGATAATATTTGGCGTACGAGTATTCCGGATAATTGGAATATCGAGCTTCCTGAAGAATTTTGTCGAACGTCAAAAAGGCTTCTTTGGCTTTGCCGCTCTGGAGCAGCTCACGTCCCGCGCTCAGTTCCGAAACGAGACTTAGATAAGCCGGATTTCCCTTGACCAGGCCTTGTCGCTTGTCGAGCTCCTTTTGTATGCGTCCGTCCAGCTGCGTATTGAAATCATGAACCTTGCCTCCCGAGCAGGCGCCAAGAAGGACGAGCGTCAAGCCGAAGGAGAGGAACCCCGGATTCCGTTTCATCGAGCGTCCTTCCCCAGAGGTGCCGGATGCGGCGGCAAGAAGAAAGAAACGCCGAGGGAGAAGAGCATATTATTGACCACGTGATTGAAGGGCGCGCCCTCGCGCACGACGATGTCGCGGACATCCACCTTGAAAGCCGCCCAATCGTTTAAGAAAACTTTCCATCCGCCACCCACGTTAAACGCGAACCGATTCGAGTCTTCATTGTCGAATAGGCCCGCGCCGGCCGTGAAATAAAAATCAAAGTGAAAGATCTTCTTGGAAAAAATGGAAAACTTCCCATAGAGCGGCGACCAAACCACGTTTCCGAAGAACGCATTCTGCAGCGGATCGGGGGGGTTGGTGAGTTCCACGCCGCAATTGGTGTCCTGAACACCGTCCCCGTTCACGTCCACGAATGCCGGGGAAGGTGGGCAGGGGACGCTTCGAAGATCGTCGATAATGTTCTTCTCCTGATGGAGGGCTCGGGCGTACCAACCTTCAAAGGCCAGGGCTTCGCGGAAGTGGAACGTGTAATGAAATTGAAGGAGTTGATAACTTAAGAATTGATTGTTCGGAATGATGCCGCCGTCCACGGAAAACTCGTGCCGGAGCCCTTTCCGGAAGATTCTCCCCTGGACGACGTCAATTCCTTCATTTCGGTACTTGCCGATATCGCCGCCGGGCGCCGCTTCTCTCTTATCCGGCGTGATTTTTTCTTCCGCCGACCAACCTGGAATCGGCATCCAGCCGAATCCCAAAACTGCCACAAGAATCGCTGTCCAACGCATCTTCGTCATTTCTACCCCCGGGTGCTTGACTGCCGCTGGTTAAAAGCAAAGCAGCTGGGGAGCAAGTTCAGTGCCATTCCTGCGCACCGACACATCTCCCAAGTGCTTGAAATTTCATGTCTTTTTTGAAAAAAAGGAACCTCGGTTTCACTTTCAATGTTGCTTTGTGAAGTTTTTGCCAAGTAAGTATGTAAAGTTTTCAATAACTTGGGCGACTTCTTGGAACGGAAATCACGATATCAAAACAAAAGTCTCAAGACAATCAATTACTTCCCCTCGGTCCGAAGCAACTATGATAGACGGGAAATAACGGTTATGGAGATCCAAAAGGAAAACGGACTTCGGCTCCGGCAAGCTCGATCCGAGCGTCCGATTGGCCATCCTCAAAAACCGATCCATCTTCAGATTTTTCGAAAAATGCGCCGGGCGATTGATGAACATGGGGCGTTCGAAAACGTCACACGGGTCATGGTGGGACTTTCCGGCGGCCCCGATTCCGCGGTTTTGATTCATATGTTGTGCGAGTTACGCCGTCGCGGGGGTCCGGAAGTGGTGGCCGTGCATGTTCACCACGGAGTGCGAGGCGAGGAAGCCGACCGGGACGCTCAAGTGGCCGAGCAATTGGCCGAAAAACATGGATGTGAATTTCACGTCATCCGGCTTCGCCCCGATGGAGGCACGGCCGAACATCGATTACGCCATGCGCGCCTCGAGATTTTTCGGACGTGGGCGCAAGAGCTTCGGGCTCAGCGCGTTGTCTTGGCCCACCAGCGCGACGACCAGGCCGAGACAATGCTCTTGCGGCTGCTCGGCGGCACGGACCTCCGAGGCCTGCGCGGCATTCGCGTGTTTCGTCCGCCGCTCTGGGTTCGCCCTCTTTTGAGGGTCTCCCGGGCCGAAATCGAAAAAGAGATCGATTCATGCGGCCTTCTGCACGCCATTGATTCCACGAATCGTTCCACGGTACCGAGGAGGAATTTTTTACGGCACAACGTGATCCCGATGCTGGAATCGCAGTTCAATCCGCAGATTCGGCGCCATCTCGCGGCTCTCGGCGAGTCGCTCGCACCGGTGGTGGATTACTTGGAGGAAGAAGCGAGGAAGATTCTTTCGGTGGCCGCGTGTGGACGGAATCGTTGGCTGGTTGTGCCGCTTCAAAACGCTCCGTCCGCCTTGCGGCGCGTGGCGCTTGCGCAAGCCTATCGAAAAGTTTCCGGAGAAGCGTCCGCTCTTCGACGAGTGCAACTTAATGTTGTGGATCATTTGGTGATGTCCGCGGGAGAACCGCGAACGTTTGCTCTGCCTTTGGGAGTGAGGGTCGAACGAGAACAGAACTTTGTGGAATTCGTGGGTTCCGTTTGAAGTTCCGCGTTTCGTCACGACTCCTTATATGTTACGCTCTCTCCAGGTTCGGATCTTCGATTAATCGGGTCGTTTCTTCGACGTTGACGTCCCAAAAGGGGAATTTGTGAAGGGAAAAAGCGCCATTCTTTGGATATTGCTGATCGTAATGGCGGTCCTCGTCTTTCAGTCGGTGAACCGCCTGGCCCAGCCGCAGCCCAAAGAAATCGCGTACAGCGCGTTTCGAGATCATGTCCGGGACGGTCTCGTCGAGTCGGTGGCCATCCAGGGCAACAATATTCAAGGCAAATATCGAGCGGCATTTCCGAAAGAATTCGTTCAAGACAAGGAGCTTTCCGATTTACCCGGGAGAACGTTCACTACGCGATGGGTCGGCACCGGAGACGAACTGACCAAATTTCTTGAACAGAATCGCATTGGAATGTTCGAAGCCTTGTCGGAAGAAAAGGCCGCCTTTTGGCAACAGTTGCTCTTTACCGGCCTTCCGCTGGTCTTGATGGTGTTGCTCTTGGTGATGGTGGTACGCCAACTTCAGGTCGGCGGAGGGAAGGCGCTCAGTTTCGGAAAATCCAAGGCTCGACTATTGAGCGGAAACCAACCCAAAGTGACGTTCAAAGACGTCGCCGGAATCGATGAGGCGAAGGAAGAACTCGAAGAGATTATCGACTTTCTGAAAGATCCGAAAAAGTTTACCAAGCTCGGCGGTCGAATCCCGAAAGGAGTTCTTCTGGTCGGCGCACCGGGAACCGGCAAGACTCTCTTGGCCAGAGCCATCGCGGGCGAAGCGGGCGTTCCGTTTTTCACGATCTCCGGATCCGATTTCGTCGAAATGTTCGTTGGAGTGGGGGCGTCCCGTGTGCGCGACCTCTTCGAGCAGGGCAAGAAGCACGCACCCTGCATCATCTTTATCGATGAAATCGACGCCGTCGGACGACATCGGGGCGCCGGACTCGGAGGCGGGCACGACGAGCGGGAACAGACGCTCAATCAACTTCTCGTTGAAATGGACGGCTTCGAATCGAACGAAGGGGTGATTTTAATTTCCGCCACGAACCGGCCCGATGTTTTGGACCCCGCGCTCTTGCGGCCGGGGAGATTCGACCGGCACGTTATTGTTCCGCGGCCCGATCTAAAAGGCCGGCTCGGGATTTTTAAAGTGCACACGACCAAGGTCCCGATCGACGAGTCGGTGGAATTTGAAACGCTCGCCCGGGGCACGGCGGGCTTCGCTGGCGCCGACATCGAAAATCTGGTCAACGAAGCCGCATTATTGGCCGCGCGATTCAACAAGAAGAAAGTCGAGATGTCCGATTTCGAGCATGCGAAGGACAAGATCATGTTGGGCAAAGAACGACGAAGCATGCTGATATCGGACGAAGAGAAGCGGGTGACGGCTTATCACGAAGCCGGGCATACGCTGGTCGCGAAGAGTCTCCCGAACGCCGATCCGATTCACAAGGTTACGATCATCC
>DATDPG010000071.1 GCA_035292885.1 Bdellovibrionota bacterium
AAATTTCAAACGAGCAATGAGAACTGCAAAGTTTGTGATCCGACGCCGTCTGCGGCGGCGGGCGCAAACTTTGCGGCGTCAGATCTTCATCGAGTTTTCCTGAAACCACGTTCGGAGTTTATTCCAGATGGACCACCATCCAGTAGCTTGTTACTCTTCCGCCGCGTGTGCCTCTTTGAGGTACGGGCTGGATTTCTGAATCCTATCGACCAGATGCCCAGGAACGTCTTTGAAGGAATGGAACTCCATCATGAACGTTCCCTTCCCCGCCGTCATCGTGTGGAGGTCGGAAACGTAACGCTGGATCTCCGATAGCGGACAGGTGGCGTAAATCACCGTCGTTCCATCGTGGTTGTCCATGCCGTCGACGTGGCCGCGCCGGGTGTTGATGTCCCCCATGATCGCGCCCGAGCTTTCCGCCGGCACGACGATTTCCATTTTGTAGTACGGCTCCAACAATTTTAGGCCCGCGGTCTGCATGGCGAGCTTCAGTGCCTTCACCCCGGCCATTTGAAACGCGATGTCCTTGGAATCCACGGGATGATGCTTTCCGTCCACCAACCGCACGCGGAAATCGACCAACGGATATCCGGCCAGAAGGCCGTGCTTCGATCGTTCTTTGATTCCTTTCTCCACAGACGGAATGAAATTCCGCGGAATCGCGCCGCCGTATATCTCGTCGACGAACTCGAACCCTTTCCCGCGCGGAAGCGGCTCGACGTGCACGACGCAAACGCCGAACTGCCCCGCCCCGCCGGTCTGCTTTTTGTGTTTTCCCTCGATGTTTTGCACCGCCTTTTCAAACGTCTCCCGATAGGGGATCGCGGGAAGGTCGGTCGTCACGTTGACCTGAAACTTCCGCCGCAACCGTTCGATCGCGTTTTCGAGATGTCCGTGGCCCATTCCGCTCAAGATCATTTTGTGCGTGAGATCGTCCACGGAGATGGAGAGCGTGGGATCCTCCTCGATCAGTTTTTCAAGTGCGGCTTTTAGTTTGTCGTCGTCGTTTCGCGTCGCCGTAATCAGAACGTACGACATCATCGGCTTGGGATATGTCATCGGAGAAAGAAGCCGCACATGATTCGGCGCGCAGAGCGTGTTGTTCGTGTGCGTATTCTTGAGCTTGGCCGCCGACACGATGTCGCCGCAGACCACTTCGTCGATCCGGATCCTTTCTTTTCCCCGCAAAACAAACGCCGTCCCGAGGCGAAGATCCTCTCGGGTGCTGGCGTTGAGAACATGCATGTCTTTTGAAAGCCCGCCGCTGAATATCCGGATGACCGACAACTGCCCGGTGTGCTCGTCCACGCTCGTGTGAATCACCTGCGCCAAGAACGGATCGGCCGGGTTGTGAGCACATTCCGCCGGGTTCCCCTGGGCGTCTTTGCACGGCACGGTCCCCCGCTCGACGGGGCTCGGCATCGTCGTCGCAATCAGATCCAGAAGCGGCTGAATGCCCACGTTGGCCGCGGCGCTGCCGAACAGCACCGGCACCAATCGATTCCGTTTCACGGCCTCGGTAAACGCGCTCTTCGCTGCGTCCGCCGTCATGTCGTTGGTTTCCAAATATTTTTCCAGGAGTTCATCGTCGGTCGAGGCGATCGCATCGAACATCGCCGAATGCGCGGCCTCCACCTCGTCTTTCAATTCCGCGGGAATCTCCTCCATCTTCATCCGTCCCGAACCGTCGGGCACCCACCGCCGAAGTTTCAGTTCGAACAGATCGACCACACCGCAAAAGCTCTGCTCCTTCCCCACCGGAATCTGAACCGGCACCAGCTGAGCGTTGAGGGCTTTGTTCATGTATTCGATTTCCTGGGACCAGGAGCCGTTGAAGCGATCCATCTTGTTGACGAACACCACCCGAGCGAGTTCTCGTTCCACGGCCGCCGCCCAGGAGCGCCGCGTTTGAAGTTGCACTCCGTCCGATGCGCTGACGACGACCAGCGCGCTGTCGGCGCCCAAAAGCGACGTTAATCCTTCCAGAAAGAAATTCTGATCCCCCGGCGTGTCGATGAAATTGATTTTCTTTCCTCCATGCTCCACCCAGCCGAAGTGGGACGTGATCGAACCTCCTCGGTGAACTTCTTCGGCTTCCAGATCCAAACTCGACGTTCCGTCCAGCGTTTTGCCGAGACGGGTCGTCGCCCCTTCATCAAACAAGATCGCTTCGGCCAAAGCGGTCTTTCCGCAGTGGCTGTGACCGACAATGGCAACGTTACGAATATCCTGGGCTGAGTAAGTCTTGGCTGAGTTCACCGCAACCTCCCGTGGCAAGGGTTGGACAAAGACTTCCGCCTCCCATAACGGAAGATTCGCCTCCGATCAACTGAAGATGTTAGGCATTTCGCTCAATCATATTTACGAACTAATTACAAATACTTAGACCATCTAGCATAGCCCAACAACCTTCCTTGACGCGCTGTGACGCGATGTGTTATACGAGGCCGATGATTCGCAAGCTTGCCATGCCTTTGACCCTCTCCTTCCTCCTGATCGGATGCGGAGGGAGCGGAAACAAAACCACGCATGCGGTTCAGAGTTTGGAAACCGAAGCTAAGAAGATCGAAGGGCGCCAAGGGGACGCCACAGAAACCAAAGCTGTCGACTACATCGTCGACGTGAGCGAGCTGAGATGGGAATGTTCGGACGGGACGAAGAAGAACGAACGGCCCGACAAAGTCACCTTCCCGATGCATTGCGACCATAAGGCGGGACAATTGACCTGTACAATGGACGAGACCAAGGCGATGGATCCGAAAGCTCAACTCTCCGGAAACGTCTACAAGACCGGAGCCTTCGAACTCAAGGGCACGGCTGAAATTAAAATCACCGACCAGCAGACGGTGAAAGGGACCACCGTCATGAAGGGGCAATTCTCTCAAAGCGGCGGCCAGGCCGTATTTCATCTCGGCGCCCGCACGGATAACGCGAAAGAGGGAGCCTGCAGCGTAGACCTCGCGATGACAATCAAGAACAAGGCGGCACTCTCCACGGCGACTGCATCCGATCCGTCCGCGGCGAAAGGCCCCACTCAAGCCTCTTTATCCCTTTCGACCGACGCCGAAGGCACAACGACAGAGCGCGATTTTCAAGATGCCGCCGTTCGTCGCACGCGAGACGGCTTCGTCGTCACGCCAACCCGAACGTTGGGCGATGCGGTATCGCTTTCCGTCTCGTCCGATTACCGGAATGCAAAGCTCACGGCCGAAGGGAAGACGTACGATTGTGACATCCCCGATGTGGACGGGTCCACGATCTCGACCCGTTGCGGCGACAACGCGCCGATCGACGTGAAGGCCTCCCTTCCCGCACCCAGGCTTTGACCAAACCGACAAGGATTGCTACAACCTCCCGCTCCGAAGAGGCTTCTATCATCAGGGGCGGTAGTTAAGCTGGTTATAACGCCGGCCTGTCACGCCGGAGGCCGCGGGTTCGAGTCCCGTCCGCCCCGCCAATTTTCGCGCGCGCTTGATCGGGCGAGAAAATTCCAGGGGAACTCGTAGGAAACATTCAGGGATTTCCCCGCCAAACGCCGTTCGAACGTAATTTTTTCCAAGAAAGCCTTCTGACCCCAATAATCTTTCCCCGCCGCATGTCCGCACGCAGCATGGGCTTCACGAATGAACATCCGGAGCGGTTCGAGTGTCCCGTCCTCCCCCACCAGGGCTTTGTTGCATTGCTCCGTAAGTTTTGCCTTCTGCGCCAGCAGCGATTCCTTCTTTTTGACGAACATTTCGGGGCCGATAAGGCCGTCCAAACGGGTGTCCAGAAGCACATCCAGCCGTTGATCGACCTTTGAAATCACCGCGGCGAGTTGCCTCGCGCGCTTTTCCAGTGCGTCTTTGTCTTGATTCTTCTCCACAAAGTCACTGAGCTGCCGATATTCCTTTTTCGGTACAGCGACTCGCCCAATTGCTTCTTGAACTTCAACGGCGATGACATCCTCTCTGACATATTCGGCCGAGCATTGGGAGAGCCTGGAGCTGCAGCGATAGTAATGAATTCCTTTTTGCTGCTGACCGACCAAAGCCCGTCCACACTCCGCGCATTTTAAGAAGCGATTGAAGGGAAAGAGGTGCCGTTTCGTTTTTTGCATTCGGCTGCGGTTCGCTAAAACCGTTTGAACTTCGTCGAAGAGAATTTTTGAAATGATCGATTTGTGGACGCCTTCGTGAAGCTCGCCTCGGTACGCGAAATGGCCGTAATAGAATGGATTCACAAGAATGCGACCGATCTCCGAGCGCGTCACCGGTTTGTTACCTCGGCGGCCGGTTAGTCCCCATGATTTGGCGGCTTCGTAAATTTGATCGTAGCTGAATCGGTAGGTGGAGTATTCGCGAAAGAGTTTCCGAATCATGGGCGCTTTGATGGGGTCGACCACGATCTGGTGATTTTTTAGGTCGTTATCGTAGCCGACGGGAGCCCATCCAGGCCATTCGCCGCGCCGAAGTTTTTCTCGGATGCCCCGCTTTACATTCTCCGACAAATTGTCCACGTAGTACTTACTTTGTCCAAACGCCATGTTCATCATGAACTTCCCCTGAGGCGTGTTGTCGAACCAGAACGTGGGGAATTTGAGGGACTTAAGGGGGCCGCGGTCCAAAAGATAGATGATCCGGCCGCCGTCGACAGAGTTGCGAGCCAGGCGGTCCGGGTACCAGGACAAAATTCCGTCGGCTTCTCCGCGTTCGATACGTTCGAGCATTTCGTTGTACACCGGACGGCCTGGCTCTTTGGCGGTTTTGCTCTCGTTTAGCTCGCTGCGAACATCCAATTGTTCGTGGCGAGCGTACTCGCGGAGTTCCTTAAGCTGCGCCTCGATGGATAGGGCTTGGCGATCGTCGGATTCGGAGGATTTGCGGGCGTAAATTATGAATTGCATTACTATTTGACCCCCTGAAATGTTTCAGCCAGCACGTTCCTGGAACAGAAAGGGCAACACCGTCGAGATTCCCATCCAACGAGCGCTCCAAGAAGTTTGTTTACAACGTTTATGATACCCGAAAAAATACTCTCCATTTCTTCTCGCAACGAAGGTTTTGGAATGAACTCCCTCGTAGGATAGGACGACGATATGGCGACAAAATAAATCCTGTCCTCAGAGTCCTCAGTAACATTCAGGGTAGAAAGTGGAACTGGAAACCTGTGAATGATCTGATCGCGTCTACTTGACTCGCCCTCGGCAAAAAAAAAGGCTCCCAAATAACCTTCGTTGCATTCAAAGCCTGAGATAGAGCTTTGGCTCTTGGGTCACCACGCCACGGTTCCCTTCCGAGATAGCGGGTTAGCCGAGTGAAATTTCGAATTTCCGTCTTAGAATAATAACTCAGGGCTCTCCCTAAATACCCCAGTGCGGATGCGATCTGGATCTCAAAGGCTTCAAATTCTGCTACCAAGGAGATAGCGTCGTGACCGGAACCCACGCTCCTTACCTTCCAGAATTTGGAAAATATGGTTAATCCTACGTCCTTGATCTGATCCTCGAGTCGTCTGTAGTTACAAAGATGATAGTGGGCCTTCCTTAGCTTATCGAACAAATTAGGATTTATGAGGGAATAGAATCTTGCCGGATCCTTCCACCCTTCATTATCCCGCCTTTCTATATCGGCAAAAATGCTGGAGCTAAAATGTTCGTCGCGGATATGTGTTGCCATTATAAGAAATGCTCGATCCTCAACTTCAAGATCACTCGATGCGAGCGCGAGCATCTTGTCCATCAACGCCCGATACTCTGGATTCTCCCAGATAGTTCGAAATTCGTCCGGCATCACGGGCCGACTCGTTGGAACTCTATTTGAACTCATAGCTAGCTTGTCTGACCTGCTTACCATGGTTTCTTATGTTTCACACCGATCCTTGAATCCGATACGCAGCTCGGATCCTCGATGGATCCGAGCTGCGTTGGCGGGGAAAGATTATTGGGGTCAGAAGGCTTTCTTGGAAAAAATTACGTTCGAACGGCGTTTGGCGGGGAAATCCCTGAATGTTTCCTAAGAGTTACCCTGGAATTTTCTCGCCCGATCAGGCGCGCGCGAAAATTGGCGGGTCGAAGGGGACTCCGAAGAGTCCCCGTCCGCCCACAGAACCGTGCGTACGGGTCACGTACACGGCTCTTCAGGAAAGCTTGATCCAGAACTCCAACTTTCTTGTGTCGCCTCTTCATCGATCCCCTTGGGGGAATGAGGGGCTCGTACGTTGCCCTTCTTCCGTCCTCGGGTTTTCTTCGGATCTCGGAGCGACAGTTTCTTTTGAGTTCCATCTCCTTGCCTTTCCTGTTCCGTCCTTCGCCTTTGACCTTTCGGTCTCTTTCCGGGAGTTTTCTCCTCCAATGCGTCACCGCATCTTCATCGGCTCCCAGCTTTACGGCTACTACGACTTCATCGGCAGGCTCCTGGAGGATCACGCTCGTATTACTACGCCCGCTTAGGAATCATCCGTCGCAGTTACGGTGTTCCGGCTCCAGCAGCCCTTCCCCGGGTCATGGCAATTCCTCAATCGCTGCCTACCCACCTCCACTACTTGCATCCGTTACGGAAAGGATTTCGGACTTTTCGTGATCAGGGCCACTCGGTCCCGGATGCCTGCCTTACGGAGGTTCACTTTCGTTTGGGCTGCAACTTTGGCTCGGCCTTTCTTCAGATCCCGCATTGGCTCCGCGTAAACCGTTTTCTCCCTCCTCGGGCAGCCTGCACGGAGTTTCTTTGGGCACTGTAGGCGACGGTGAGAAGCGGGACAAAACGGACGGCGAGGTTTGGAAAGGTAGGCAGACGTGTCCCTTCACGCTGGTCAACCTAGGACCGCGTGTTAATCCATTTGGGATTTTTTGTCTCAATAAACGATAAAACCTGCCATTCGTTCGATATTGTTTTCCTTCGTCGATTTTTTTTGAATCAATGCGTTCCGTAAAG
>DATDPG010000072.1 GCA_035292885.1 Bdellovibrionota bacterium
GCTTCGCACCGACCGTTTTCTCCCTCCTCGGGCAGCTGGTGCGAAGTTTCTTTGGGCACCCTTGGCTCCGCCTACTTATTCCCTCCTCTCAGGGCTAAGGTCGGCATTCCACCGACCAGGTGTTGCCCATACCGGGCGCACCGCCAGCGCTTCGCGCTGTCACGAAAGCTGAACCTACGGCCTTCGGCCGACTGGAGTCTCTCACAAGCCCCCAAACCGAGTTACGGCGCGGGGCCCTTGGGGGGTTCCGGGGGGAAAAGGACCCCGCGCCGATATCTCCAATCCACAAGAATCAGCGTAATCGGCATGGCCATTTCTCGTCAGGCACAGGTTGTCTGGTAAACTTAAAATGATTTCTTGAGTTAAAATGGACACAGCATCAGACCCCTTATTTCAGTCCGAAGTCTTGCTCTTTTTTCTCCAGATCGTCGACGATCCTGTGTCTGGCGTTTTAATTTTTCTGAGTCTTGGACTGCTGATTTTTCTGCTTGTTAAATCTCGGAAAGAACCCAAACCAAACTCCTTGACTTACGCGATTGCGTCTGCCGGCTTAGCATTGGTAATTTTCTCTGTCTCTTTAGCTGCCACGAAGAGTCTCATGTATGCACTTTTTTTGATGCCTAAGGCTTTTTTATTGGTTGCGGCTGTCGCTTTCATCATGGGCTGGCTGGCGGCGCTATTTTTCCTGTTTCTTCGGCATAGGAAGGACACGGACGCAATTAACCGTCGATTTGTGAACGTGAAAATTTCCGTTTGGATTCTGGCAGTAACGCTGTTGGCTGTGGGGACACTTTATGTACTTTTAAAAACTCGAGCCGAGAGACAAGTTGCAAAGGACTTAACTCAGTTTGCTTCCATGATGTTGCCACCCATTGCTTCCGATGCTGATCTCTCCAATCCGCGGGGCCAAAGTGAAAGAACCAGCCTTTATCTGGAAGGCCCACAATTTACTGATGAAGGTATGAGGCAGTTAAAAAACTTCTCCAGAGTCACCGAGCTGAAAATCAAACGCACGGAGGTCACAGACAACGGTTTCTCGCATGTTAAGGAGTTGCCAGAGTTAACGAGCCTGATGTTGGTGAGTAACTCCAAAATTACGAATGCCGGACTAGGAGTGCTACGGGATTTGCCTCGGCTTACGGAGCTCTATCTGATTGAAGGTACATTCTCCGATAACGGCCTTGCACACTTGGGTGGGCTTCAACGCCTTGCACGAGTCACAATAAGGAATCCCCAACTTACGGATAAGAGCCTGGTTCACTTAAAGAAAATGACAGGTCTCATGTATCTTGGGCTTGGAAACACCGAGATCAGCATTGCAGGAGAGGCTGCATTAAAAAAAGCGCTTCCAAGCACGCGCGTACAAGTCCAATGAAACACGCGAGGACACGGGGATGAGTGAGATTCGGATTCCATGCTTTTCACTCTTGTTTTGCCTGTTTTCTGCTGTTTCTCCATTTGCACAAACTGGGCAATTCGAGTGTCCACCTGGCACCGAGTTTAAAAAAACTGAGTCCTCAATCAAGAAGGGCGGCGTCGCCGTTGGAACAGAAGAGTGGTGTGAAAAAGGGGATACAAACGGTAATCCAATCAAGCATGGTAAGTGGCTAATTCGCTATGCCAACGGCCAGAAAATGGCCGAAACAGAATACAAAGACGGCCAAATGAATGGACTCTCGACCCAATGGTTGCCCACGGGACAAAAATCGTCTGAAGGGTTCATTAAGAATGGAAAACGTGATGGGAAATGGACCGGCTGGCACCTTAACGGTCGAGTAGCCTCCGAAGAAGAATACATCGATGGTAATTTAAGGCGGACCACATCCTGGACAGAAGATGGGCGCATGTTTCTTCATCCCATCGAGTATCCCGATCCAAACGATAAGGTTGCGAAGGTAAAACAAAGTTTGAGAGGGCTCTGGTATTTTTTATCATGGAATTTTGTAACCTTGGTCGTCTGCCTTCTGCTCGCCGTTGCTTATTGGCAGCTCTTTCGGCGCGCCAAGAAATGGGACAACACCCACAAAATAGGCGCGAGAACAGGGATTTCCGGGTCGATCATAGCCGTAACCGCTGTGATTTTCACAATGGTTCAGAGCGGCGGTGGACACCATGGGCTTGGCTTCTTCTTTTTACCCATCCTTGTTCCGATCGTCGGAGCCGTTGGCTTTGCTGTGGGTTGGGCCCTCTCCATCCCCATAATGTTTTACATAGAAAGAAAGGAATCCAAGGCCGTCGAAAAAGTTCACTCTATCGGACGTCCGCAAATCATCATGGCCGTGTGTATTCTCGCCGTTGTGAGCGCACTGAGCATCAGAGTTTTTTATCCTCCGTACCTCGCGAAAAAGGCAGAAATGGCAACACAACCTGAACAGATAAGAACGATTTATGGTAACTGGTGGGTGAAAATCTTCCCCCACTTTAATTCGACAGCGGCGGTTTTTAGGTCCATAGCCGGTAACAAACAGACTCCCGTTGAGATTCTCCGCGATATTGCTGCACATCACGCGCCTGGTTATGTCGAAGTCTCACTTGCTACCAATACAAATACGCCGCCGGATGTTTTGACTCAGCTAAGTAGTAATAAATATAACTTTGTCAGAGAACGCGTCGCAAGCAACGCAAATACTCCCACAGAAGTGTTGATCAACTTGAGCAAGGATAATGCCTGGGAAGTAGTGGCCCAGGTTGCAAACAATCCACACACCCCTCCCGAGATTGCTGTTGAAACGCTGAATAGATTGAGTGAACACGCGCATTATCCACTCAATGCGCGAGCGAAAAAGAAATTGAGGGAACAGGGAATCGTTCCTCGTAATAAACCGGCCGAGCGAATTGAGAAGTCGAGGTAAATTCAGATTTCGGGATTTTCATTTTCTCAGGCCTTTTTTTGGATGGTCGAAAAAACTTTTCACTGCCCCATTACGCTGATTCTTGTGGATTGGAGATATCGGCGCGGGGTCCTTTTCCCCCCGGAACCCCCCAAGGGCCCCGCGCCGTAACTCGGTTTGGGGGCTTGTGCGAGACTCCAGTCGGCCGAAGGCCGGATTGCACGCGGGGTGCGGGGGACGCGGCGGCTAGCTTCTACTGGTAGAGTAAAGTTGGGATAGCTTCCTTTATGCGCGCACTGATTTACAATTCGGACAAAATTAGCCAGAGATGTCACGGCGTTTTGAAATAAGGGTTGAGCGATGAGAGTTCTGATGCAAGTTTTTATCGGAATGGCAATGATCTGCGCAATGGCTTTTCGAGACGTTCAAGCGTGCACTTGTCCGCCACGCCATTCGGGCGACTTCACGGAGGAAATCAGGCGAGCCGATCTCATTTTTCAAGGGAAGCTCGTATCCGCTTCCGGTCCTGGCTGGAACGCTGAGTTTGGTCGGCCTGAACAAATTGAAGGCGCGATGGAAGTTACTTTCCAAGTCGTAAAAATTTGGAAGGGTATTGATGCGGAAAACGTCACCATGTCTACGCCCGGTATCAGCTCCATGTGCCAGACATTTCCGTTCACACCAGTTCTCAAAACCGAATATCTCATATTCGCAAAGAGACAAAGGGACGGCACTTTTTCAGAAGATTCATGTGGTGTTTCGGGCCCCATACATGCGCTAAAGACAGCGATTAAGGCTTTGGGCAAGGCGCGCAAAAGCGCTAAGGCTCCGGCTAACCAGGACAGCGCATCTCAAAAACACTGCCGGTACGTTGAGGAAGTATTGCAGAGAACTGTGACCCAGGGCGAGACGAAACAGTGGCAGGATGTCCCGGTTCCCCGATGTTATTGCTCGCAGGCTGTTTTCAACGGTGCGGGATTGAAGGAGATTGGGTGGACGACAGGTGATTTGAAGAATGGTGTTTACTGTATACAGGGCGACTTTGATGGCAACGGGACTCCTGACTTCGCGTTCCCAGGAAAAGGATTTAGTCAGAAGAACCGGGTCAAAGCCAAAGTTGTTCTCTTCGGGCCGGAACAAATTCTTAAGACGGTCGGGATTGAAAGCGTGGGTGATTTACACACTTTGGATCAGCGCGTGCCTGTGCCTCATAAAAGCGGCGATTGCCTCGTGGAATTCTTCCCGGCCATTGACATAACCACCCCCGGGGACGCCGTTATTTACTGCTACGATGGTGATCAATTTGCTACTCATCCAATGGGACGGAGATAATTCGATGCATTGGAACAAGATGTTCGACAACCGCTGTATGAAAACGCGTTTATCGGCAATGATCTTGGTTTGGACCGTATTGGGTTGCCAGCAACCTCCAAAAGAAGAAGCGAAGGTTGACGTGGGCGATATGAATCGTCTTCAGGCGGAATTAGCAGCGGTAAAGGATGATAGGGCTAGAATGCAGAAAGAAATCGAGAATCTGCAGGCGCAATTAAAATCCCAAGAGACGTTGTCGGCGCTGATCGAGAGCTCGTTTCTAAACTCCCCCAAACTTGGCTTTACGTCCGTGACGTTTATTCATGATCTTGTTTGTTGTGACCAGGAGGCAACTACATCTGGTGTGGAATCGGCTTCGGGATTTAATTGCGTCACCAAGATTGAGACCTGTAAGAGCTGGGTCGAATCCGAACAAAAAAAGGCACAGGTCTTGTCCGCCGGCCTTTCCGAATTAGCGAAATCGCATACCAACGTGAAACCATTTCTTCGGGGCTGGCGTGTGGCCAATCTGATCGTTAGTCACGTAAGCAAACTTAAGGGCCATCCAATTCGATCGCTGCACTATAATTTTATGGGAGCCAGCGAACTCGTTGCAACGGTAGAACTCAAGGATTACCGCGTGTTTCTTGTGTATCTAAGGCCAGACAAAGCGGTCGCGTCCGTAGTCATCCAGTCGGCTGCCGGCACACTGTTGGAGCCAGTCGAGGCACGAGTAGGTCGAAACCAAATCCTCATTCGGTTTTCCAGGCAAACAAATATGGGATGTGACATACCGGACTTTCGGACGGAGGAGACGGTAGTCTGGAATTATGCGACAGATGCTCACGAGATTATGGCGGTAAAAAACGTGAAGCAAGACGGGGGTGGAAAAGGTTGCCTAGAAGGCGCGGTAGAATGTACGCCTTTGTTGGCCACTTTCAATCCACTGGAAGCGATGCCGGATCAGTGGTGCGTTGAGACCTGCGAGGCACATGCAACGGAGTGTCCGCCCAAAACCGCGGTTGGTGACCCGTCAAAGTATATCAGGCTAGTACGGGGAAATTCTGACAGACAATAAGGATACGGAGCCAATCGACGTTTTTCTGCGCGCCCACGATAGTTTCTTTTTGCCCAATGTGCTCAATAATCGGTCGGACGTCGAGGCAGCCGATCTTGAGTCAGGCTAGTCCGTCGAGATACTCAGGGGTTTGATTCCATCAAAGCGAATAACCGCCGTGCCCTGAACTGGGTTGACCACAACAACCGTTGATCCGAAAAGTAACTTGTCCAGAAAGATCGCAAGACATCCACCATTGTTAATGCGAGCGGACGGATACGCGATGGCCTCAATTTCAGAGTGATCAAACGCGAAGGCACCAATTTTCTGGGAATAGGCGGGGATCATCAGCACGTCTTGGAAGTACTCCCAACTTTCATGTTCAACGCTGAGTAGGATGTCTCGCTGGATTCCATTGGTCTCACAGGCTTCCGCCGTACGAAGATCCCAAACGCGCTGGAGATCGACGATGACGGGAAAGTACTTAAACGAGTGGATGGGCCGGAGGCCGTGCGTACACTCGGTTAGAGCCGTTTTTTCTGAATCACCAACATAAAGGACGCGCGCGGCTAGCACTTCGCTCCGAGGTTTAAAGTTAAATCTGCCACCTCGACGAACGGCTCCGTCCGTACTCAAGGGAGTTTGAGAATATTCGTCGCGGACTGCTCGCCCCCATGGATCATTGTCGAACGAGCGGACAGTCTTGGGATCAAAATGGAACTTAGATAAGAGCTCTGCAATTCTCTTTTCCTCGGATTTTGCTTCATTGGTGACTTCCGCAAGAAGTGCGGACGTGGGTTTCCCAATTATGACAACTTCATCTGGTTCGTTCAGTGCGACCTGCTTTGACGAACCTTTAATACCCTCCCTCACCCGCGCGAATCCTTTCAATGAGACTCAAAACACCATCCAAATTTCCCCGCGTGAGTTCATCCATTGGAGAACGGCCGCGCCATTCCTTCAAGGGTGTGTGAAGCCATCTCTTAATCTCATCGGCTTCTGCGATTTCGGCCAAAAGACTAATGCTGTAGAGTAGAGGTTGAAGTTGTTTAATCATTTCTGCGGTCGCGAATTTGTGCCGTTGGAGTGTACGGGTGCTTTTGTTCGTAAGTGTGGAAAACTCGGAAAGAGTTGCACCTAGGAATTTTCTAAATTTTGGCAACGATAGGTTGGCTCCCTCATAATACGGTAGCTTTCGTTGAGCATCGCTGATCAGTCTTGATTGGTTCATCGCAGTTTCATTACGCCGATGGCGTTACTATGTCTAGCAATTGTCTCATAATTGACACAAATCTGTCTACAGCATGGCAGCCTTTTGGGAGAATCGTATACACTAAGTTATTAAAACCACTTACTTTAATTAAACACGAGCTGTTTTGCCATCAATAACACTGCGTGGCGCGGGGAACCTTTAGCCCCTGCTAAAATCAACGCCCGCGCCAATTTGCCGAAGTTGGTGGGTTCCAGGCCGGCCGATGGCCGTAGGTTCAGCTTTCGTGACAGCGCGAAGCGCTGGCGCGAAAGGTGATGGTTAGCAGGACACTCGCAAATCATGGAAGGTGTTTTTTGCAAAGCGCTCACGCGCGTGCAAACTGCATGCGTGAGGAGGGGCCGTCTTCGGCCCCGACGAAGGCAGGCAGTTTGCAATCACGACTTCTCGAATTTGGACTTGAAAAAAGTTCGAGCAGAGGCCCACAATCCCCGCTCGCTTCGGGGCCCCGTCAGGGGCGGTGAAGCGAGCGGGCGGGTGAGAACACCCGTCAACGCGCGACCAGCGGGCCCGGATCTGCCTGAACCTCGTCGCAAAGAACTTCGCACGATGATTCACGAAATTTCGATGGGTTGTCTAAGCGCTTGTCGCGTGTGAACGTCCGGTGAGAATCCCCCTCTCCGCTCCACAAAATAAATAATAATAATTTTTTTATGAATTCTTAAGCGGCACGTGCTTGAATCTGCACTCTGTAGCCGATGGCAGAAAGAATCGCGACCAGCTTGTCAATGGTCATGTGCCCGACTTGACCCGAAAAGATTCTCCACACGCGATCCTGGGTTAATCCAGGAACGAATGCGGCTAATCGACGTTGACTAATTCCGTTTCTTCCACAGTACCGCCGGATCACTTCCACAAGCTCGCCCTTAATCCGAACCGTCTGCGCATCCACCCCCCAGTCTTTCGCTAGCTCCTCTATCGAAAGCCCTCTTTTTTTCTTATGTCGCATAAGGAATCCTTTGAACCCGTTGTCGAATCACTCGCTTATCCTTCTCCTGAAGCGCCTGCGATTTCTTATGAAAGGCGTATACAAACACCAACAGTTCTTTTTCGTGAATACACGAGATCGCGCGCCAATTTCCTCTGTAATCTTTCACTTTAAACTCCTGGATTCTAGTCTGCTTGTCGATCGAGAAGGTCTTAAACGAGGTGTGCGGCAATCGCTCCCTTTTCAGGAATCGATCCACAAGCAACCAAATATCCTCCCGCGTCTCCTCAGAGAAACGCGCCATTTCCTCACGAAACGCCGGAAGCTGGAGGATCCTCATTCGGCACCCGGCGTGACTGTAAATATACTGTCACATGTCCTCGCCTGTTTCAAGCCCATCCCCAATGCTCCTTTTCTTAAACGATTCCGGGATATTATGAAATCTTCCTAGCTTTACCGAACGCATCCTGCGACTCCTGAAGCACTCCTTCGCCTCTAGACGGCTTGTCTTTATTTCCGTGATCACCCTTCAGGCCATATAGCCGATTCGTAAATTCCGTGATACCTAACGTTTCTTTTCGGAGGGTGGGATGGAAGCGACATCTGAAACGGGCCGGATTCAAACTTTTCTTCAGCAAGATCATCGGGAGATCGACGAGATCTTTATGGCGCTTCGCCGAGAGATCCGGATGGTGACCGACGGAAGGCCCTTCTTGGTTGAATCGCTGCGCAGCCAGTTCCAGATGTTCGATAAACGCCTCGAGCGACATATCCATTGGGAGGAGGATCTTCTTTTCCCGGCGGTCGAGGAGACCAGGCCGGATCTTAAGGAAGGGCCCGGCTACGTGATGCGGCTGGAACACGAGGATATTCGGAGGCTCAAGGCGTCCGCAAATCAGAGACTTTCGAATCCGGAACCAAAGGTCGAAGCGCTGAAGAGCGCGGCGAGCGATCTGGAAGAGATGTTCTCGATCCTCAAGGATCACAATATGAAAGAGGAACACGTCTACTATCCCATGGCCGACGAACTATTTTCCGCTTCAAAGACGGGTGAACTGATGAAGCGATTTCGTGCGTCCTAAGGAACTTTCGCTTAGGTTCAGGACATGTACGCCAAGGTCATCGGAAAATTCGGGCTCCTTTTGGCTCTGGTCGCCACGCTGAACGGCTGCCTGATCTTTACGTACCGCGTGAAACCGCCCGAGGCCTGGGATGCAAAACCGACTCCGCCGACCCGCCCGGAAAAAATGTTTTACTCCGTGGGATCGTTCGGGGGCTTGACGTTCGGGGGGTACGACGAGCTGCGTGCCATGATGGCGAAAAACTCGATCTTTCCTCAAACCGAAGCGGTCACCGCGACACCGTCCAAAGGTCTGTACGTAAGAGTCGATGTCGAACAACACGACCCTTCGATCGGATCGTTGGTCTGGGGATATATTGCACTCTCATTTCTCTTGATCCCGCCGGCCTATTCCGGGAGCAGCGGCTTTATCGTCCGATATCAGGTTTACCGGGACGCACAGCCGGTGAAACTTTATGAATACGAGATCCGGCGAAAAGGTCTCGGCTGGATCGTTCTCTTGCCGTTCGCGTGGGTCAACTTCCTTACGTACGATGAGGAAGACGCTTTTCGCGTGGTGACGAATCAGTTTTTCCAAGACGGAATTCGAGACGGCTTTCTGGCCGCAAAGAATCTCTGACTGAATTCGTTTCGGGGCATTCCGCCCGCTCCGAACGCTCCCTCGGTCGCGCGCTACCAAACTACTTGCGATTTCACAAAGGTTATGGGGGAATAATCGGCTCGTATGCCCGCAAAAAAGCCGGAAAACGCCATTACCCCCACCCGCGAGGAGGATTATCCCGAGTGGTATCAACAGGTGATTAAAGCGGCGGATCTGGCCGAGATATCGCCGGTTCGCGGCTGCATGGTGATCAAACCGTGGGGCTACGCCATCTGGGAAAACATTCAGCGGGTCCTAGACCGGATGTTCAAGGAGACCGGCCACGTGAACGCGTATTTCCCCCTCTTTATTCCGCTGAGTTACCTGGAGAAAGAAGCCGAGCATGTGGAGGGGTTTGCCAAAGAGTGTGCGGTGGTCACGCATCATCGCCTCAAGGCGGGTCCGAACGGCGGTCTGGTGCCCGACGGTGAATTGGAAGAGCCGCTCATCGTCCGGCCGACCAGCGAGACGATCATCGGAGCTTCGTACGCCAAATGGGTGAAATCGTACCGGGATCTCCCGGTACTGATCAATCAGTGGGCCAATGTCGTCCGCTGGGAGATGCGCCCCCGGATCTTTCTGCGCACGACCGAATTTCTTTGGCAGGAGGGGCATACCGTCCACGCCACGAAGGATGAAGCGGTCGAAGAGACGCTTCGAATGCTCGATGTCTACGAACGCTTCGCCCACGAATATCTCGCCATGTCGGTCATCAAGGGTGAGAAATCGGCGGGAGAGCGCTTCCCCGGAGCTGTAAGCACGTACACCATTGAAGCGATGGTCCAGGACCGAAAGGCGCTGCAGGCCGGCACGTCGCACTTCTTGGGGCAAAATTTTTCGCGCGCATCCGGAATACAATTTCACGACGAAGCCGGAAAACTCGAACATGCGTGGACAACGTCGTGGGGGGTCACGACCCGCCTGGTTGGAGCGCTCATCATGGTCCACAGCGACGACGACGGGTTAGTACTCCCTCCCCGCCTGGCGCCCAAGCACGTGGTTCTTCTTCCGATCTACCGAAACGATTCGGAGAAGAACACGGTGATTAACTACTGCGAGAAACTTTCTAAAGAACTGAGTGAGAAGAAGTACGCCGACGGCAACGTGCAGGTGGAACTCGACCGGCGCGACCTGCGCGGGGGAGAGAAGGTCTGGCAGCATATTAAACGAGGTATCCCCGTACGCCTCGAAATCGGCCCTCGCGACATTCAATCAGACGCCGTTTTTATGGCGAGGCGGGATAAGTCGCCGACGGAACGAACGAGCGTCCCACGCGCAAAATTCGTGGCCACGATCGGCGAACTCTTGGATGAAATTCAGACCGGGCTATTCGATCGGGCTCTGGCGTTTCGGAAATCGATGACAAAGGAAATCGACTCCCTCAAGGAATTCGAAGCCTTTTTCACGCCGAAGAACGAGGAAAAGCCGGAGATCCATGCAGGCTTTGCTCTGTGCCATTGGTCCGAAGAGGCCGACACGGAAGAAATTCTGAAACGCCTGAAGGTCAGCCTACGCTGCATCCCCCTCGAAGAAGCGAAAGAAAAAGGCAAGTGTCTGTTCAGCGGAAAGCCGAGCTCGCAACGTGTGGTATTTGCCAAAGCGTATTGACGTCGCGGGGGTCCTTTTTCTCGTCGGCCTCGTCTCATGCGTCAAGATCCCCGAGACCGGAAAATCCGCGCTTCTTCTGACCTCTCCAAGTTTTGAGAACCAACTCGGCGCGGGCGGTTATAAGGAGATTCTGGCGAAATCGAAGATCAACCAGGATCCGAGGCTGAACGATCTTCTGCGCCGTGTCGCCACGCGGATCGCCGCCCAGACCCGAAGGTCCGATTTCAAATGGGAATTCAAGCTGATCGAGTCGAAAGAAAAGAATGCCTGGTGCATGCCGGGAGGAAAGATCGCCGTCTATACCGCGATCCTGCCCGACATGATGAACGAAGCGGGGATGGCGACCGTCCTGGGGCACGAGGTCGCCCACGCCACCCTTCGGCACGCCGGACAGCGGATCAGCCAGCAGATGGTGGTGAATTTGGGGCTTTCGTTGGCGGAGATATCGCTGGGGAACTCGGCTCAGAGGGACACGATCATCGGCCTCCTGGGCGCGGGGGCCACCGTCGGCGTCATCCTTCCTTACAGCCGCGATCACGAATCGGAAGCGGATCTTGTCGGTCTTCGATATATGGCTGGGGCGGGGTATGACCCCCAGGAGTCGATTCAATTTTGGAAAAGATTTTCCAAAAGCTCCGGCGGAGCGCCGCCGGAATTTCTTTCAACCCATCCCGGAACCACGACACGGATCTCCGACCTTCAAAATCATCTCGCTGAAGCCAACCGGCGCTACCAAACCGCCTCCCAGAAATATGGTTCGGGGGAGAAGATCTGAAACCTTGGTACGGATTTATTGACTTAACGCACGGCGACCGCCTAATCTTTTTAATCCAATTTTGCCGGCCACCATCTTCAGGGGAGGAAATCACGCATGAAAAGTATTGCTTTATGTTGTTCGGTTCTGGCGGTCGCACTCTTTCTGTGGCGCTGCAGCGACGATGGCGGTGGCTCGCAGAATGCGTCGACGTCGACGTTTGAGAGCCCAAGCGGGGCGATAACGGACGCGAACGCAACGCAAGTGGTGAACGATTCCCTCGACGTCGCCTCCGGCGATGCGGGGCTCGCCGTCGAAGGACTTCCATTGGCTTCCGGAAAGCTAAATATTCGACGAATCCCTAAATTTGGAAAGAGCCGTCAGGCGTTCACCGAGAGCTGCGTTACGTTTACGAGCTCCAGCGAGGCTATCTGGGACCTTAAGTGTGCTTCGGATGCTGGGGATTTTGATCCATGTACTGCAAGTGGCACGATACCATTTAGCGGAGACGGTACGAAGTATGAATCAAATTACAACGATGTTTCGTTTACGTGTCCGACGGACAGTGGCGGCCAAGATACCTTCACTTGCAATGGGAGCATCAATGGCGACACGTCAACTAGCATCCAGTGTGAAAATGGGAGCTGTTCTAATTCGAGCGGGGATGTAGAGACTTGGAATTATTGTAATTACTTTGGCACAACATCCGACGACATCTCAGTTGATGGAGATGGTGGCAATGTTGTCTGCCTCGCGCTTTATCCGAACGCAGATTGCACCACCGTGTGCGGCGACTTTGAGGATGAAACCGGTTCGGTCAAAATCGGATGCCCGGTATCGAGTAAAGACGACTCGGTCTGTCCCAGCGACGCCACGGGTATTGACGAGGTTTCCGATTGCGTCCAGACAGTCGGCGAGACCTGCCAGTAACCGGATATCCCACCTATCAATACGCGGAGGCGCGCTTTTCGGCGCGCCTCCTCAGGATCGCAGTCAGCGAACAAGTCGT
>DATDPG010000073.1 GCA_035292885.1 Bdellovibrionota bacterium
TAATAGCCCCGAAGCGACTGACGATCGGCATTCAGCACCTCTTCCCGATACGAGCCGCTTTGCGTAAAGAAGGAAAAGAGCCCCTTTTCCTTGGTCTGCATCACTTTCTTCAATTCAGAGTCCGAAAAGACCTTGTTGCCCAAAATATTGATTCGGCGGACGACGACCTTCTTGTTTTCTTGAATCTTAAATGTCAGTCGTGCCTCATTATTCGGGAGCGGCGTCAGCCCGCTCGCAATGTCGGCTAAATAGAATCCCTTTCCATCGTAATATTTTCTCAGGCGGGCGACGTCTTCGCGGATTTTATTGTCATCCAGGTACGTGAAGGCTTTGGTTTGGACCTCTTTCTGAAGATCTTCCGTCTTTTCCTCGTCGTTTCCGGAAAATACAATCTCACGAATCGACGTTTTTTCGACGACCTTGAATGTCAACGCGCCCGACGCTTCTTCGAAGGAGACTTGAACGTCCTTAAAAAAGCCCATTCGATAGATGCTTCGAACATCTTGGGAAATTTTGGACCGGTCCATCGAACTTTTCGGCTTGGATTGGATCACGGCTAAAATGGCGTCGCGCTCGATCCGCTTGTTTCCTTCGATCACGACGCGCGCTACGTCAGCCGCATACGCGCCCGGCAAGATGAGGAACCAAAAGCAAAATCCGATGACGATTTTTCGGATCATTACCCAGAACCCCGTACCTCGTGCAGTCGGCCGTCCCGCATTCGAAGAACCCGGTCGGCCGATTGCGCCAGTTCGAGATTGTGCGTAACCAAAATGAGACTGCGATCCCGCCCTTTGGTCACACGAAACAGGATTTCCGCCACACCCTGCGCGGTTTCCACGTCCAGATTTCCCGTCGGCTCGTCGGCGAGGATCAATTCCGGTTCGTTCACCAACGCGCGGGCGATCGCCACGCGCTGCTGCTCGCCGCCCGACAATTCCCCCGGCCGATGAGAACGTCTCTCCTCCAACCCGACCTCCTGGAGAAGCGACCCGGCCTTTTGGCGGCCCGTGTTCTCACTTTCGCCGCGCACCCACAGAGGCATAGCCACGTTCTCCTCCGCGTCGAATTCCGGAAGGAGATAATGAAACTGAAAGATGAACCCGACGAACCGGTTTCGGAATCGCGCCATCTCCGATTCCGAATGTGTCCGAAGCGACGTTCCCTCCAGATAAATTTCACCCGACGTCGGCCGATCCAACGCTCCCAATAGATTGAGAAGCGTCGATTTGCCGACCCCCGACGCCCCGACGATCGCGATCGCCTCACCCCGATTTAGAGTGAGATCGAGGTTGTGAATCACGTCGATCGTCGCCGGCCCCTTCCGAAATACTTTCCCCAACTTTTCCGCCCGCAACAACTCACTCATATCGAAGCCCCTCGGCCGGATCCAGACGCGCGGCCCTCAGAGACGGATAGAGCGTGGCGAAAAAGCTGATGATCATGGCGCTCACACCCACGAGGACGAATTCAATCGCTCGCATCCGAACGGGGAGCGTATCGAGCTGGTAGACATCGGCGTTGAGCGGAAAATGGACGTATTTTTCGAGCAAAATACAGAGAACCAATCCTGCGAAAAGGCCTACGCCCGTACCGAGAGCTCCGACCAACGTTCCCGAGACCATAAAGATCTTCGCGATCGATCTGCGCGTCGCTCCCATCGCCTTTAAAATCGAAATTTCCCTCCCCTTGGTCATCACAAGCAACGTGAGCGTGCCCACGATGTTGAACGACGCCACCAATACGATCATCGTCAGGACGATGAAAAACGTGGTTTTTTCGAGTTTGAACGCCGCGAAGAGATCCCGGTTCATCTCCAGCCAGTGCCGGACGTAATAACGCTCCCCGACAGTCTCCTGGACCTGGCGGCCCACGGCTCGGGCACTCTTAATATCTTTCACACTAATCTGTATTCCGCTGGCCTCTCCCGGGCGGCCGAAAAACCGTTGCGCGTCCGTCAATGAAACGTAAGCGCTCTTGGCATCGTATTCATACAGTCCACTTTTAAATACGCCCACGACGTTGAAACGGCGCACTTTCGGGCCAAATCCGAAAGGAGTTAACTCTCCCGCCGGGGCGACGACATCCACCGTCGAACCGGGGAAAAGAACCAAATTGTTTTCCGCCAACTCATGCCCGACTAAAATGGGCGGAAGATTCCCTTCCTTCCCGAGCAGGTCCTGGATGTTTCCGGAAACCACATCTTTCGTAATCGAGGTCACGTCCGAGACCTTCTTCGGATCAATTCCATAGAGAACTACGCCGGCCGACCGACCCGAATCCGAGTGAAGAAGAACTTCGCTGTATAAAAAAGGGCTCTGCGCTTTGACCCCGTTCACCGATTCGATCTTTTTTCCGACCTCGTCGTACTCCAATATCGGCCCCGACACGCGAAACAAAATCAGCGGGGCGTTGTTGCCGAGGATTTTGCGCTGGAATTCCTCTTCAAACCCGGAGACGACCGACAGCACCACCGTAAGTGCGGTGACACCCAGGGCCACGCCCACCACGGAGATCGTCGTAATCAGGGAAAGGAGCGCGTTGTGCTTTCGCGACAACAGATAGCGAACGCCGATCCGGAATTCGTAGGACATGTTCACGAACCGGATCCGGGCGTCGCCGCTACCTCTTTAAAACGAGCCGCTAAAAATTCGGTTTCCAGACTGGCCAGAAAAAATCCAGCGCGCGGGCCCCGGCTCTTTCCAAGCAAGGCCTGATAGATCGCTTCAAACAATTCCTGCGGCGTCGCTTTCACTTTATCTTTCACGGAGTATATTACCGAATGAATCTCGTCGGCGTTCATGCCGGAGCGCAGCTTATCCGCCAAAAGTCCCAACGCCTTTTTTTGATGCGGCTTCAGCGCATTGGCGGTGGGGGGAAGCGTTTTCTGCACTTCGAAGCGAACCTCCTCCGGCGCGAATCGATCGAGCCATTTTCGAGCGTACGTGGCCCGGGCTTTCAATGCCTCCAGATCGGAGACATCGTATCCGCTCCGCTTTAAAATGGCGGCCATTTCGTCGATATCATTTTGAGTAGTTTGAACGAGACTCACGATATGTCGAAACGGCGCTTTAACCGGCGGCGAACCCGGCACCGCGGAGAGCTCCGCGGCCCGTCTGTGGCGGTTGGGCGAGGTCGGATCATCAAATTCGTCGATCAATTGAAGAAGCGGCAAACCGGGGTCGAAGACGATCCGGCGGTTCGGCTTCACCTTCACGACGGCATATTTGAGAACTTCGGCCGGCACGACCTCCAACATCTCGTGGATCGAAATGACGTTACCCTTGCTGGAGGACATGTCGCCGCCGCCGCGGAGGCTGATCCATTCGTAGACGATCGGAAATGGAGGTTCGTAACCGAAAATCTCTTTCGAAATCTTCACGCCGCTGTCGTACGAACCGCCGGCGGACGCATGGTCCTTGCCGAACGGTTCGATCGTCACGCCCAAAATTTCCCACCGTGCCGCCCAGTCGACGCGCCATGTGAGCTTTCCGCCCCCCGCCATCGGCGCCGATCCATTGTCGCCGCAATCGCATTTATAACTCACGGTTTTCTCGGCCGCGTCGAAGTCGGTCACGATCGTCCCGATCATTCTCTTGCACGTGTTGCAGAGAGGGTTGAAGGGGGACCAATGCTCGTCCGTCTTCTTGCCCGTAGCTTCCTTAAGAATGGCCCGGATTCGTTCGGTGCCTTCCAACGCGCGAATTATGTTTTGCGTATATTGGCCGTCTTTATACATCCGGTCGGCTCGGAAGATTTCCACCTGTATGTCGAGGGCCTTCAACGAACGAAGAAACGGCTCAAGAAAATGTTCCGCGTAGCTCTCGTGCTTTTCGCAAGGACAGGGGATTTCGGACAGCGGCTTGCCGATATGCGAGGCGTATTTCTGGGGATCCAGGAACGGGTACACGCGCCGAAGCGGATCGTACGTGTCGGCGATATACTTGAGTTGCGGGTTGTGTCCGGGTTCCCGGAGCACGCGAACAATCGTGTCGGCCGTGACCACTTCCCGCATGTTGCCGATATGAATTTCACCCGAGGGTGTAATCCCCGTCGCGACCACATATCGATCGCGCCGCGCTATAATCTCCCGCGCGGATTGATCCGCCCAAAATACGGCTTCCTTGGAATCGATTTCGTCGGCTGGGGTCATCGGAAGGAATGGAGCGGCGAAGTTCTACCGGAGGGGGGGTATGGCGTCAAATTAGCTCGCCGGAGTCCCTTCCGCCGCTTTTGCCAATAAATACGAGCGGATAAATCCGTCGAGGTCGCCGTCCAGAACCGCTTGGACGTTCCCCGACTCGAAGTTCGTCCGGTGGTCCTTAATCAACTGATAAGGCTGCAAAACATACGAACGAATCTGGCTTCCGAAATCGATTTTTTTCTTTTCCCCCTCCAATTTGGACATTTCCTGCTCTCGTTCCAGCCGCTCTTTTTCGTAAAGTCGCGCCTTGAGAATCTTCATCGCCTGCGCCTTGTTCTTGTGCTGGGACCGTTCGTTCTGGCAGGCGACGACGATGCCGCTTGGAATGTGCGTTAAGCGAACGGCCGAGTCGGTCTTGTTGACATGTTGGCCTCCGGCGCCGGAGGAGCGGAACGTGTCGATCCGAAGATCGGCTTCGTCCACCTGGATATCGATTTTGTCGTCGACCTGCGGCAACACCATGATGGAAGCGAACGACGTGTGTCTGCGCGCGTTGGCGTCGAAGGGTGAAATCCGGACCAAACGATGAATGCCGATCTCGCCCTTCATGTAGCCGTAAGCGTACGCGCCGTCGATCGTCAGTGTGACGTTCTTGAATCCCGCCCCCTCGCCCGGCAGGGAATCCACAATTGCCGCCGCAAAACCGCGACGCTCGGCCCAGCGGAGATACATTCGAAGCAAAATTTGAACCCAGTCCTGCGCTTCGGTTCCTCCCGCCCCGCTGTTGATGCTCATGATCGCGAAGGAACGATCCAATTCCTGGCCCAGCATCCGGCGAAATTCCAGTTCGTCCAGCGTTTTCCGCACGTGGCTTAATTTTGTCTCCAATTCTTTCTGAATTTGAGCGTCCCCCTGCTCTGCCATCGGCGCGAACTCCCCGGCGTCTTTGAGTTCCGAAGTCAGCCGATCGAACAACGAAACCGTCTCTTCGCATTCGCTTCGGCGTTTTTGGATCTTGGCCGCCGCAGCGGGGTCGTTCCAAAACTCCGGCTTGCCCGCCTGTTCGTTTAAGCGAGCCAGTTCCCGGCGCAGTTCTTCCAGGCGGAAGATTCCTCTGAGACCCTGAAGCTTGCCTTCCAGCGTTTGAATATCCTCGAACATGGCGGAAAAATAACACAAAAGGAGGAGGCTGTTATACTTCCCCGTCATGCCTCGCTCCCGCCTCTTCCGTGTGGCGTTTTCCGTCGTTATCGTGGCGCTCCTCGCCGGGGCCCTGGGTATCTTTGTGGGTCTCGTGGTCGTGGTGACGTCCGATCTGCCCGAAATTGAACGCTTGGAAACATACGAGCCCAAGGGAATTACGACGCTGAAGGACATTCAGGGACGTACGATTCATGAGTTCTATCAGGAGCGCCGGATGAACGTTCCATTGGAAAAAATTCCGATCAACGTTCGCCAAGCTTATTTGGCGGCCGAGGATTGGCGATTTTATGAACACGCCGGGATCGATGTGAAAGGACTCTTTCGAGCCGTCATCCGAAACCTTTGGGAACAAAAGTACGCCGAGGGGGCCAGCACGATCACACAGCAATTGGCCAAGGTTCTGTTTCTTTCGCCGGAAAAAACGTTGGAACGAAAACTCAAGGAAGCGTGGATCGCGGTTCAGATCGAGCGCCGTTATTCCAAGAACGAGATTCTCGGTCTTTATCTCAATCAAATCTATCTCGGTGCCGGGTGTTACGGCGTGCAAGCGGCGGCAAAGACGTATTTCAACAAAGATGTGGGGGACCTAACGGACGGGGAGACGGCCATGCTGGCGGCCCTTCCCAAAGCGCCGAATATTTATTCGCCTTTTAAGGACCCTCAGAAAGCACGGGAACGCCGCGACATCATCTTGGGAGAGATGTTCACCCGAGGTTTATTGACGAAAGAAGCTTGGCGGGCGGCGCGAGAAGAGCCCCTGCCCGAAAGACAAGAACAAGACGACCGGATTCAAACGTATTTCGCGGCGTACAATTTGATGCAACTCATCGATCAACTGGGTGAAGAACTGGTTTTTCGCGGGAAGTTGAACGTTCAAACCACACTCGATCTTTCGCTTCAAAAAACCGCCGAGGCTGCCGTAGGCAACGGAATCGAGGCCTATGCGCGCCGGCACAAGATTCCTCTGGACCAACCCGACCGCCTCCCGCAAGCGGCCCTATTGGCCGTCGACGTTGAGAGCGGCGAGATTCGAGCCATGGTGGGCGGGCGATCTTTTGCCGAGAGCCAGTTCAACCGGGCGGTTCAAGCCGTGCGCCAGCCGGGATCGTCGTTTAAACCGATTTTATATGCCGCCGCCATCGCGAGCGGTTACACCGAGTCCACGATGATGGAAGACGAGACAATCTCCTTCGACAATCCGGTCAGCGGACTCTGGGAACCGAAGAACTACGAGAACGATTACGACGGATGGATTCCCCTTCGCATCGCGCTCGAGCGATCCAAAAACGTCGTCGCGGTGCGGCTTCTCAAATCGATCGGCTTTCCCGCGCTTGCGCAAATGGTTTCGCGATTGGGTTTCACGTCCCCCATCGCACCCAACCTGTCGTCCGCCCTCGGCAGTTCATCGGTAACGCTTCCGGAGTTGGCGCGTGCTTTCGCCGTTTTCGCCAACGGCGGTATTCGAAACGAACTCCACTCCATTCGATCCGTACAGACCGACACCGGACTTGATTTTTGGCCTCCCCCCCCGCCGAGCCAGCCGGTCCTCGACCCACGCATCGCCTTTGTCATGACCGATCTTTTGCACGGCGTGATTGAATTCGGCACCGGAACGTTCGCAAAAGATCTCCCGTGCAACGTGGCCGGGAAGACCGGAACCACGGATAACAACGTCGACGCGTTATTCGTCGGCTTCAGTCCCGAAATCGTCGCCATTACCTGGATCGGTTTTGACGACCGGAAAACACTCGGCAACGGCGAAACCGGCGCCGTCGCCGCGGGACCGATGTGGAAAGAATTTATGCTGGAAGGATGCAAACAGAACTCGGAAGCGGATTGGAAGCCCCCGCCGGGCGTTCTTCTAGTCGACGTGGATCATTCGAGCGGTCGATTACCCAGCCGTTATTGCACCGATGTCATTGCGGAGGCCTTTCTGGAAGGTACTGCGCCGACGGAAACGTGCGACGAAGAAGAAATCCCGCGGTTGTAAAGAATTGGCGAGTTCTCGCCCCCCCATAGGTGAATAGTGACACAATAGTTATAATTTAGTATAACTAATATGTGAAGTTTTTGGCGTTTAAAAAACGCATGAAAAAGGGCGTATTTACCTGGAGCGAAGCCAAGACGGTGGCGTTCGATACGCCGCCGCCTACGCTCAAGCTGCAGTTGCATTTGTGGAAGCGAGCCGGTGAAATCGTCGCCGTCCGCCGAGGAGTCTACGGCTTCACAGATTCGATTCCAGAAACCGAAGAGATTCTGAAAGCATTGTATCCGCCCTGTTACGTAAGCCTGGAGAGCGCGCTCTCCATCCACGGCCTCATTCCGGACGTGCCGTTCGCGACTACCGGCGTTACCACCCGCCCATCTCGAAATTTTTCGACGCCTTGGGGAACTTTCATTTTTCGCCGGCTCAAGAGCGAAGCTTTCAAGGGCTTTGATCCGAAGACGTTGATCGCATTCAAAGAAAAAGCGGTCGTGGATTATCTGTTCTTCAGCCGCCGGCGATTTGGAAATGAGAAATCGCCGTGGCAGGAACGAAGATGGCAAAATTTGAGAGGGTTCAATTTTCGGCGAGCCCGAAAATACGCCCGCGCTTTCGGATCCGGACAGCTTACGCGACTTATCGGAGGCCTAGAGGATTATGCAACAACTCATGATGTTGATTGAGAAGGCGCGTCCCAAAGGTACGCGGCATGCGACGAATATCGCCCGGGAATATCTTCAGGTGCTTGTTCTAAAAGCCGTTTACCAGTCTCCTTACGGACGCGATCTTTCCTTCATGGGCGGAACATGCCTGCGACTCTGTTACGGCTTGAAACGCTACTCGGAAGATTTGGATTTTTCACACGATGTTTTAACCGAAAACTATTCTTTCGCTCGATTGAACGAGTTTATTGAACGCCGCTTGAAGGAACGCGGCATTCTCGTCGAAACGGCGACAAAGGAACCCAAATCCGTGGATCGATCTTTTGTTCGGTTGTCCTTAGGTCCCCTTGGGCTGACGGAACGAAAGGGTCAGAAGCTTCATATTAAGATTGAGGTGGACAATCGACCGCCCCCAATCCAAAGCACTCGTCGGGAGGAGTATTTCCTCGCCCGGTACAACGAACTGTTTCCGATCATCAAGCACGTCGAAAGCACGTTATTCGCCGGTAAGGCGCTGGCGATTCTAATGCGACCGCAGCTTCTGGGCCGAGATTGTTACGACCTGATCTGGTATCTCCAGCGCCATACCCCGTGCGATCTTTCTTACCTGAACGCCGGGTTACGCATTGCAAAGAAAAAGGGTGCTGCCGTAAGAGACTTTCCCGAGTTGTTGCGCGCGATCCGAGCCAGGCTGAAGGAAACCTCAGCGCCCGCGATCCTGGCCGATATTCAAGCCTTTCTTGAAGATCCGACCGAAGTGGAGTGGATTAAGCGCTTCCACGAAGTATTCGAACAAATCGCCAAGAACCATCAAATCTCCCGACAGAAATGAAGCCGCGGCGGTAAGAAAAGGGTTATTCCGTCGTTCGATGAACGTTTTTCGCGTTCACCTGTGCCGTCGGGTTGAGAAGAATCGTTTCGATATTGACGTGCGCGGGGCGCGTGACGGCGAACAAGACACATTCGGCGACATCCTCGGCGGAGAGCGGCGTGACTCCCTTGTAAACCTGTTTCGCTTTTTCCTGATCTCCTTTGAAACGGACAATGCTGAATTCCGTTTCCGCCATACCGGGATCGATCGACGTCACACGGATGCCGGTGCCCAAAAGTTCCTCGCGCACCGCTATCGTCATCGCCCGGGCGGCGAATTTGGTTCCGCAATAACCGGCACCGCCCGCGTAAGCCTCGTGGCCAGCGATCGACCCGATATTGACGATGTGCCCCGACTTTCGAGCGAGCATCGACGGCAAGAGAGCTTGCGTCATTCGAAATGTCCCGAGAAAATTCGTCTCGATCATCTGCGTCCAATCGTCCTCGTTCGCGTCCCTTAGGGTTTCGCGTCCCAGCGCCAATCCCGCGTTGTTCACCAAGACATCGACATGGCCCAACTCGCCCAGAGTTCCTTCCACGAAGCGCCGGACACTGGAGGTTTGACGCACATCCAATACCTCCGAGTGAATTTTGCATCCAAACTCCCGCCCTAATTTCTTTGCGAGTGTTTGAAGCCGGTCGACTCGACGGGCTCCGATCGCCAGCGTCGCTCCCGCTCGGGCAAAAGAAAGAGCGATCGCTTCTCCAAAGCCGCTCGAAGCACCCGTCACCAAGACGATTTTTCCCTTTAACTCTTCCATCGCGAGGCGCTTTTACGCCGTTTTTGGGAACAGTTCCAGTCCAGGCTGCAACGCACTTAGTGAGGTTTACAGTGACATTTAAATCGGTACCATCTCCCGCTCGCCGATGTTTCGAAGAAGGAAAACAAACCGAACTTTGTGTCTCTGTTTTCTTGGAGCGGGTCTGTCTCTCTTTTGCGAAGACACGGCGTCCGCGCTGACGCTCGATCAGGCTTACGCCATGGCGCTTAAACAGGCGGAGTCGGTCGGTCGTTCGGAAGCCG
>DATDPG010000074.1 GCA_035292885.1 Bdellovibrionota bacterium
TCTCAAAAATTCCGACGCCTCCGCGCAGGTTCGAGCCAAGTCCGGACAGATTTCCGGCGTGGTCTCACTGGCCGGCGTAGCCCAGACCCACAGCGGTCAAGTCGTGTTTGCGTTCCTTTTCAACGACGTGTCCGGCCGTGAGTCGGCGATTCGGGACCTTGAAGACAGGCTGCTCGAAAAAATCGTTTCGTTCTGAGTTTCGGCCTTTTCCAACAGGCGAGGCCCCGGAATTCTCAGACGGTCCGGCCGACAGATCGTAAAACGCTCGCGGTCGAAATACTCCAGAAGCGGCACCGCGAACTTTCGGCTGACGCCGACGAGCGCCTTCCAATGGCCGATCGCCAACGTCGGTTGAGTCGAAAAATGAATTCCGAGTTTGGGAATGATCTTGTCGATGGGACCGCGGGCGCAGTAGAGATCGTCGGCGAGACGAACCGCCCTTTTCAATTGTTCGGCTTTCACCAAGAGCGAACGGATCTTTGAATCGGATTCGCCGAACGCGGCAGCAAGTTCGCTCACCGTGGGCGGTGAAAGCCCGGCGGATTCGAGACGGTCGAGCGCCGGGTGCGCTTTCGTTGGCTCGCGTGTATTCGACTGAAGTTTAGTGGGGGTCCGAAGGATCTCGCCGCTGGAGACGAGATCGTCAATGACTTCTTGGAGAACCCGTTTGCTCGCCAGGGGGAGGAAGTTCGAGAGGAGCTGAGCGGCGGACATTTCTTGGCGCCGGTCGATCTCCTCTTTGAGCTTGGTTCGAAGTTCGTCAAAGCTCTCTTGCGCGATCCAACAAGCTTCCCGGATGGATCGGATCTCATGGCGATCGGCGAGCCGACTCAACTGGCGCCTCGCCGATTCGACCGGAAAAGAGATCCGTTGTGCAAGCGACCCGGTCGTGCAGGGAAGACGAAGCGGGGCTTGATCGATCCAATGCGTGAGGCGTTGCGAAGGAGCCGCGCCCACGATTTGGGATAGCTCCGCTTTTCGGAGTGACAGAAGAGGACGGGGGTCGAGGACGACGCCGCCCCCGATCGTCCGGGTCGGTGTTTCGGTTCGGAGAATGATTCGGTCCCGGGCGCGCACGGCAATCGGAGTCACTAGCCGAAGTTCGCCGTATCGCTTCGATTCACTTTCAGGGTTCATCAAGATCAAACGTCCGGCTGCGTCTTGCGTGCCGGCCAAGGCCCGAATATGCGACAGCTCCTTTTGCGTCGGACGTCGGAACTCCTCTTTCGGTTCGAAGAACTCCACATGAAGTTTCTTCGTCGCCGTCACTTCTCCGGGGCGTACCAAAGTTTGACCGCGTCGAATCGCCGAACGATCCGGTCCGGCGAGATTTATGGCCACGCGCGTTCGGGGCTCGACCGATGGCACCGGTTGACCGAACACTTCGATACCGCGGACGGTGAGTTCGGCCCCCTCAGGTAACGCCACCAAGGTGTCGTTTACGTTCATCGGTGCGCCCGAGAGTGTACCGGTAACGACCGTTCCAAAACCTTGTTTCGTAAAGACTCGATCCACCGGCAGGAAGAGACATTCGTCGCCGGCGGAAACGGGGAGGGTTTGAGCCGAGGCGATCAAAGCGTTGCGCAAGGGTGTAAGTCCTTCTCCGTTCGTGGCATTGACCGGGAGAATCGGAGAGGATGCGAAGCCGAACGAATCCAGAAAATCACCGATTTCGACCTGCCGTTCCGCCACCCGGTCCGGGGACACGAGATCCGTTTTCGTGAGGGCGCAGACGGCTCGTTCGACTCCCAAGAGCCGGCAAATGTCGAGATGTTCCCTCGTTTGTGGGCGAATCCCCTCGTCGGCGGCGATGACGAGAAGAAGCAGGTCCATTCCGGTGGCGCCGTGGATCATCGTTCGGACAAATCTTTCGTGCCCCGGCACATCCACAACGCCGGCCATCAGATCGGGTCGTAGGTAGAGCGGCGCGAATCCGAGTTCGATCGATATGCCCCGGCGCTTTTCCTCGGGAAGACGGTCCGTGTCGACGCCGGTCAATGCCCGGACCAGCGTCGTCTTGCCATGATCCACGTGACCCGCCGTTCCTAAAACAAGTCGCCGCATCGGCGAATACTTATCATGTCCTTCAGTAGTTTCGAGATCGGACTCGAAATGACCTCAGCCAAATCCGAATTTCGCTTCGAATTCACCAAGTTGCACGCCGAGGTGCCATACGATAAAGTCTCGCGCCCCACGATGGCCCACGCTGAAAAAAGCGACATTTTGGTCGCCCGGTACGCCAGCCCCGAGATGGCGGAGCTTTTCTCGCGCGAACAGCGGATCCGTCTTTGGCGCCAGCTTTGGATTGCCTTGGCGGAAGCGGAGCACGAACTCGGCCTGCCGGTGACGAAGGCGCAGATTCAACAACTCAAGAAATACCGCGACAAGATCAACTGGGAGGTTGCGGAGAAGAAAGAGCGCGAAATCCGCCATGACGTAATGGCCCACGTTCACGCATACGCCGCACAGTGCAAACGGGCCGCCCCGATTATTCATTTGGGAGCGACCAGCGCCTACGTCACGGACAATGCGGACATCTTGTTGATCCGCGACGGTTTGAAATTGCTGGCCCGTAAAATGGCGACGGCGATCGACCGGCTCGCCACGTTCGCGGTCCGGGAACAGTCCAC
>DATDPG010000075.1 GCA_035292885.1 Bdellovibrionota bacterium
TCACGGCCGGACACGTCGTTGAAAAGGAACGCAAACACGACTTGACCGCTGTGGGTCTGGGCTACGCCGGCCAGTGAGACCACGCCGGAAATCTGTCCGGACTTGGCTCGAACCTGCGCGGAGGCGTCGGAATTTTTGAGACGCCGCCGAAACGTTCCGTCGGTCCCGGAAATCGGAAGCGCCGCTAAGAATTCGGGGGCAAACCGAAAATCGTTCAACGCTCCCCGAAGCGCCGCCACCAGCGAAGCGGCGGAGATGCGCGTCTCCCGCGACAATCCCGAGCCATTCTCCAGAACCCCCCGTTCGCCGCCGACTTGAACGGAAGTCAGCCACCGGCGGATTTCTCCCAAGCCCGATTGAACCGTGTGCTCTTCCCCCAGATTTCGTACCAGCATATCCGCGATGAAGTTGTTGCTGAATTTGAGAAGCCCGAAAACGACCATCGAAAGCGGAACGGAGTCGAACTTCAATATCTCTTGAGCGTTTTCCGGGCAGCTCCCGACGCGAATCTTTCCTTCCAACACGTCTCCGGCTCGTCGAAAATGTTCAACAAAGAGGTGAGCGGCGTACCGCGGGGGATCGGCCACCGAACGGTAAAGCGTCACACGCTTGCGGCCCGCGGGGATCGCCCCGGAAACGACCACTTCAATTTTTTCCCCCGAACGATGGAGCTTCGCTCCCAGTGTCGCCTCGCCATTCGACGACGTACGCGTCCGGTTCTTCAGGTCGAAGAAAGACAAGGGAGGATCCAGAGACACCTGTCCGGTCTTGCCCGGGTTTCCAGGCTCCACGTTGATCGTCAGGGAATTGAAATTCGCCGACAGCGCGCTCGCCGACGCCGTAAACGCGCGATCGGAGTCTCCTTCAAACTCTTCCGAATGGTCCATCGAAGTCGGAAACAGGCTCTCGTCCGCCACGAGGTCCCCTTTAATCCGATGAACTCCGGCTCGCCTGACTTCTTCCACGAGATTCCACATCGTCTCATTGACGAGCCAGGGGTCGCCTCCTCCCTTCAGACAAAGATCGTTCCCGGAGCGAAGAACCGTGGTTTGAAATCGGTGATTTGGCCCAAACTTCGACAACGAAGTGGCCGCGGTCAATACTTTGATCGTCGACGCCGGATTGAACCCCCGGTCCGCGTTGGCGGAATATAGAAGTTTGCCGTCGGCGAGGGATCGGATTTCCACACCGTAACTTCCGGGAGCGATTTTGCTTCGTTCCAGGATCGGAGCCAGTTTGGCGGACCAGGGACCTTGCGGACCCGCAAGAGTGGTTGCCGCGAAAAGAACCGAAAAAAGGTGCAGCGTCACCTCGTCAGAATAAATCGTTTAAATGTTAAACGACAAGGTTGCGGCCCAGCGATTGTCACCGGCCTCCCTCGTCCTGACGCCGACTTCTTCCTTGTACCAAGCTCCGTCGATCTTCACGAACCAAAGATCGAACGTGGCGCCCAGCGTAAAATAGCCCTGGGAGAGACCCGCGCGGGCGGTCAGGATCCAGGGGAATTTGGATTCGACGCCGAAATGGAGCTTCGTGAGAAAATCGCGCTCCTGGTTCAAATCCCGGAAATCGACGGCGATCGCGTTTTTCAGTTTCCAGATATCGGGATGAACCGCCGCGCCGGCGCTGATCGATTGCTCATTGTTCGGAGCCGCGTCAAATCCGGGGCTCCCCATGTCTTGCCACGACACGCCAACCTGAGGCTTGAGAATTTCGTACATTTTAGAGCCTTTAATTCCTGGAAAAGCGAGATTCGTCTTGGCGCCGACATCCACGCCCAGACCGAAGCGCCGGTCTTTAATCTTTTTGAACTGGTCGATTAAAATCGGATCTCCACTGGAGTTTTCACTAACGATGTCGGAGTACGTAACCTCTTGATCGACCTCATCGATGGCGAATCGAATCGTCGGTTTGAGCGTAGCTCCCACCTGGAGGAGCTGATCCCAGAAACCGTGGCTCCCCGCAATATACATCCCCAAATCGCCGAGATTTTGAATTTCAAAACGGGGAAACGATTGGTCACGAAACGACACATTCATCTTTTCGTCGATTAGGACACCGGCCGCGAAATCCTTTCGGGCATAGTTGAAGATGTCCAACGTCCATCGCACATGATTGAACTCTCCCGTGTGATCTTGAATGAATTGATCAAACACCCGCGTCCGATCCGCACCGTCGGTGTTCTGAATATTGTCCGCGAAATCGGTGATGTCGCCAATTAAGCCTACGGCGCCCGTGGAAACGTCGCCCGTCATCGAGAAAAACTGGAACCTCCCCTTCTCGAGGTCATTTAAGCCCGCGGGGTTATAAAAGGGCGAAGAATCGTGCGTTCCGCGCAAGGCCACGCCCACATTTCCCATCCCGAGATTACGAACCTTACGGCTCAGCGTAGGGCCTTCTTGGGGGAATTGCGCCATTGCGTTCGTCCACCCGACTGTTCCCAGAGTCGCCACAATCATTGCAGGCCAAAGTTTCCGCATTCGATGTTCTCCCTTATTCAGCCGTTCCCGGATTTATGGGCAGACCGCCCCGACGCCATATTGGCTGTTCAAATAATCCTTCGCCCCCTGAAGCTGGTCGCTGCCCGCCACCGCGATCGCATCGGACAGGCCGGACGAAAGCGTGAAAAAGTGATCGGTCAGCGAGAAATCCGAAGGAAGTCCCGCCTTCACGCCGTCGGAATTGACGTTGTCCAAATTATCCTGAAATCGCTGGGCCTGCGCGGAATCCAGGCCACTCGTATCCAGGCCGTCCGGAATACCGTCCGATACCGCCTGGGTCGGGTCCGCGTTGCACACGTTATCCGCGGTGGCACCCCCGATGATTTGGTTTACGGCGGCAATCTCGAAAATGCGCGCCATATACAACTGGAGGTAACAGTCCTTTTCATTCGCGCAGGAATCCGCAATGCCGATCAGGATATCCCGAGCTTCTTGCAGCTTCGTGTATTCTTCGCCGGAAAAAGCGGAAGGTGCGATCGACGCGATCGTCTGGAAGCCGAATCCGCTCCCTGCAGCCGCGTCTTGCAGACTCGCCAATTTTCCAAGGTAGGTACCGTCACCCAAGAACGAAACGCCGATCAGCGCCGAAGCCAAAGTGAACTGGGCCCCGGTGTCCGCCGGATTTTCCGCCACTGCGGATCGAGCTTTCGTCTCCGCCTGGGCGAATTCTCCTTTGTCCAGCAGAAATCGGGCTTCTTCGAGGTTCTTCTCGGCGTCACTTGCGCAACCCACGCAAAGCAACAACCCTATTGTTGAGCCGATCGTTCGTTTCCAGATAATTGCCGGTGACATGGTGCGGTGACCCTCCCGTTCCCGAATTAAAAACGTTTTTCGGGATGAAACGAAGCTTTTTGTCATCTATACTTGGCTGCCCCGGGGATTCGAGTGCACCCATTTCAAAACGACATTGCCGCGCTGCGTTCTTTTCTTGGACGCGCCGTGCTTGGAAAAGACGACGTGATCGAACTGGTCCTCGTCAATCTTGTCGCTCAGGGACACCTGTTGATCGAAGATGTGCCGGGCGTCGGCAAGACAACGCTGGCGCTCGCCCTGGCGCGATCGATCGACGGAACCTTTCAGCGGATTCAGTTCACGAGCGATCTCCTGCCGTCGGACGTCCTGGGCGTGCAGATCTACAACTCGGAAAAACACAATTTCGAATTCAAGCCGGGACCGATTTTCGCCAATGTCGTTCTGGCGGACGAGATCAACCGCACCACGCCCAAGAGTCAAAGCGCTTTACTCGAGGCGATGCAGGACGGACGCGTTTCCATGGAACGCACGACCTATGATCTGCCGCGCCCGTTCACGGTCCTCGCCACCCAAAACCCGATCGAGTTTCACGGAACCTACCCTCTGCCCGAATCGCAGCTCGACCGATTTCTGATGCGTATCACGATGGGGTATCCGCCTCTCGATCAGGAAATGCGAATTCTTCAGACCAAGGAATATGTCCCCCGGGACATCAAAGAAAATCCCGTCTGCACGGGGGCGCGCGTTTTAGAAATGCAACGGGCCGTGTCGGAAGTTCGGGTGGATCGCTCGGTCGCCCAGTTCGTTCTTTCGATCATTGAAAAGACGCGCCGTTCGCGGGACTTGGAGTTGGGCGCCAGCCCTCGAGGTTCGCTGGCGCTATACCGGGCGGCCCAAGCGCGCGCGTTCGTCCGGGGAGAACTTTTCGTCACTCCCGACGACGTCAAATCGCTCGTGGTTTCGGTTCTCGCCCATCGCGTCTTGGTGAGCGGAAGGCGAGCGGGCAGTCCCACGTCCGCGGATGCCCGCTCGGCGGCGGAGACGATTCTCAAAGAGATCGTTGAGACCGTCGAGGTTCCCGTGTGACGTCCTCGCGCGGCCGCTTTAGAATCCACGTCACGCGCACCGGCTATCTTTTTATTCTCCTCTGCCTCGGCATCGGAATCGCCAGCCTCAATACGGGGAACAATCTGCTCTATCTCATCTTCGCGATGATGCTGAGCTTTCTGATTCTTTCCGGCCTGCTCTCAAACAACACGCTTGCGCGCCTTTGGGTGCATCCTCGCTTTCCCGCACGAATTTTCGCCAAGCAGCCGGTACCGGTCCGGCTCGAGCTCGAAAACAAAAAGCGGTTTTTCCCGTCGTTCTGCCTCTCCCTCGATCTTGCGGCGCAAGGGATTGAAAAAAGGGGGAAGCCGTTCGTCATCAAGGTTCCGCCCGGCGGTTCCGCTTCGGTCACGGACCATATCGTTTTTCCGCTTCGGGGAAGGCGGAAGCTGCCGCCCTATTCGGTGGAAACGTCATATCCGTTCGGACTGATTCGAAAATATTTTCCGCTTCCGTCGGAAGGAGACACCGTGGTTTATCCGGCGCTAGCTCCGATCGAGTTTTGGCTGGAAGCCGACCGGAGGTTGCACGGGGAATTCTTATCGGGCCAGAAAGGGGGCGAAACCAATCCTTACGGAATTCGGGATTACGTCCACGGGGATCCCGCTCGACTCATTCATTGGAAATCGTCGGCCAAGCAAGGGAGTTGGAAATCCCGTGAGTTCGAGAAAGAAAAGAAACTTCGGGTGGTCGTGGACGTTCGGTTGTTGCCGCAATCCGAATCCGAACCGGAATGGCTCGAACGAGCGATCTCCGTCGCCGCGTCCCTGATTCTCATGCTTTCGAGGCGCGGTTTCGAAATTGTTTTGAGACTCAACGGCGACCGGGTGATTGCCGAAGGAAAAGGGTACTTGGATGCCTATCTCACTGCGCTCGCGCTTGCCCGGGCCCCGATCGAGGGAAACCGCCCGGAGGCCTTCCGGGATATTCCCGAGGTTCATTCAGTCGTCGTGGTGACGGACGCGCCCTCGCACGGCTCAGGCGGGGAATGGGTGATCGGCCGAGAGCGACTTCAAGCCGCATGACCTTCGATCGCTATTTTCGCCTGGCGTCTTCGTTACTCGTGCTCTGCGGTTTTTATGCCGTCCTGATCGCCGGCGCCTATATCGTCCCTTGCGTCGTCGGCATGGGGATCACCGTGGCTTACGGGCTGTCCGGCGAAAAGCTGACCTCGCTCCTGCGCATCCCCCGATGGGTCTGGAACATCGCCGCCTTGATCCTGTTCGCCTATCTTTTTTACGACACGTTTTACGGCGAACAGGATTTGGTCGGAAACGGGATCAAATTCGTCGTTTACCTTCAGATCGTCAAACTCCTCTCCCCGAAAACGAACCGGGACCAGATGCAAATTTACCTGCTGAGTTTTTTGCATTTGCTTTCTTCGACCGTTCTCTCCAGCGACGTCACGTTCGCCTTCCCGTTCCTTCTTTACATCGTGCTGGCCACCTGGACGCTGGCGATGTTCCATTTGAAAACCCAACAAGAGGCTGCCGCGGCGTCGGAACACCGAGAAAGTGCAATCCGCTCGCTCTTGCGATCCAAGGACGTCATCACGCCCAAGTTTTTGACGGCCAGCTCGCTTCTCGCTCTCACACTGATCGCCTTCACGATGCTGGTGTTCTTTCTGTTTCCGCGCCTGTCGATGGGGCAGTTCCTCCGCCGTGTAACCACTCAGCAGCGGATTTCAGGGTTTTCCGAAAATGTCGAACTCGGAACCATCGGGAACATTAAAGCCAGCGACACCATCTCCATGCGAGTCGAATTTTCGGAGGCCTATCAAGGTAAGATCGACACGGAATACCTTTACTGGCGCGGCACGGCTCTCGACGCGTTCGATGGCCGGCGCTGGTCGCAATCCATGACGATGCGGAGCCCCGTTCGGATCGACACCGACAGCGCCGTTTTAAACGCGCATCGGGCGACCTATCCGGGAGGAGAGACTTTTCAATATCGCGTGTTTTTGGAGGCCTTAAGTACGCCGCTCATTTTCGGCGCCGACCGGCTCTTTCGGGTGACCTGGGACAAGTCGATTGTCGAACGCTTCTTTCGCGGGTCTCTCGCCCTGGAAGAGGATCCGTATCTCGGATTTCACTTTCTCACGACCAACAATTTCGCAAGCGACCTGACGTACACCGCGGAATCCGTTGTGGGAGAGGTCGACCCGGCGACTCTTCGCGGGGAGTCCAAGGAGGTCCCGCCGTTTATCGAGTCCACGTACCTTCAGCTTCCCAAACTCGACCCCGAGGTGAAGAAACTGATTGAATCCATCCCGCTGCCGCCCACGTCTCTTTATGACCAGGCGCTCGCGTTGCGGCAATACATCGAAAAAAACTATCGATACACGCTGGATGTCCAAGACAGCGGAACCGAGGATCCGCTTCGCTTTTTCTTTATCGAACGGAAGCGAGGCCACTGTGAATATTTCTCCACCGCCCTCGCCATCGCCTTGCGGGTGCGGGGGATTCCTTCCCGTCAAACCATCGGATTTCGCGGCGGTGAACTCAATCCCTACGGACGATATTTAGCGGTGCGGCAACGGGATGCGCATTCTTGGGTGGAAGTGTTCTTTCCGGAATCCGGATGGATCCGTTTTGATCCTTCTCCTCTCGATCTGAACTTTCGTACCCGGGCGAGTTATTTCCGGAAATTTTACCAGTTCATGGATTATCTTCGTCTCCGGTGGAACAAATACATCATCGAATTCGACCTCCAGGCGCAGGCGGGAATCGCCGAGCGCATAGGACGCCAGGCCGGACGCTGGATCGGCGCGTTCAAAGGCGGCAAAGAGACCGCGGCTGCGGACGAACCGGAGGATATCCGGGAAAAAATACGGCGAAATCAGGGGCGCCGCTTGGCCATCGCCGTTCTAGGCATGGGCGGTATCCTCGCCGTGGGAACCTGGATCTTTCGACGAAGACAGCGCTCGGTTCGTACCGGCAAGTTCGGAGAATTAATCCGTCTGCTCGCGTCTCACGGACACTTAAAATCTCCGGTTCAGACGGCCGAAGAATTTGCGCGAGACATCGAAAAAGAGCGAGGCTCGCTTCTGCCCTTGGAAGAATTGGTTCGTCTCTATAACGAACAGCGGTTCGGCGGCCGCCGCGTGGCCGACCTGAAATGGAAAGGTCAATTGGACGCCCTTCAGTCCCTCTTGGCTTCTTCCCAGCGAACTCGCCGGCGAAAGGCCGGTCCCCCGCCCGTACCTCTTCAATAGATTCCTAAGACCTATCCGCTTGACTCCGAGCGCAGGTAGCTTCCCCCCAAATCTTCAAGAAAGGAGCCGCCGGTAGTCGATCTTCAGAATTCTGGAAATCCGCCGGGACCGATCCCGACCAAGGGCCAAGGTATTCCGCTCAATTCTCGAAAGATCCGACTGTGGAATTTTCACCTTCCGCGCCAGCTCCGTCTGTGTGAGACCCTCCCGCGCGCGGAAAACCCGGATTAAGTATCCGGGGCTCCGAAAATCCGCTCCCGCCTCTGCAGCGATCTTCTTCACAACCTCACGGGAATCCACGTAATCCCCATAACGCTCAAGAATGTCCCGGATTTCCGGAATCACCGACGCGACAAACGCCCTTCTCGGACGGATCGAGACATCCGCCACGTCCGAACGAATCCAAATTGCCTTACTCATATCCTCACCTCACTCATAAGCGTCCTTGCGATGCCCGACATAGATCACTTGAATCAACAGGACCCTTTGTTCCGCCGCGTACCGCATCCGATAACGATACGTCAGCCGCAAGCGATACCCCTGGGAACCGATTTGCTTCACGTTCCAGCCATGCGGCCATGGACCCTGGGCCGCAAGGTCGTCCAACGCTTCCGCCACCAGCTTTCGGATCAAGTCCGGCAACTTGCCGATCCCTTTCTCCACATCCTTTCGGACAAGCACGGTCCATTTGCGGCTTCCACTCAATATAGTACCACATACTATACCCGTTCCCGCAAGTAAAGTGAGGAGGAGTCTCAAATAATGTATCAGACTGCGCGTGAAAAGGAGAAAAGCGTGCATTTTCTAGGAGTTAACCGCGCCATCGGCAAACTTCTTCGGGAGGTTTTTCGACGATACCAGGCTCGGAGACACCTTCGCTGTGTTGAACAGGCAGGACAAAAAGCCGCTACGGCTAAAGGATTTACTCCGAAAAACTTCGGCAGCGCATTTGAAGATTAAGACCCCTGTACCGACCACCTGCTTTGATAACTCGGCCTTCAGAAAGGCATGGACGAAACCATTCCAAGACCATCAAAAAAGTTCTATTTGACAGTCATTGACATGTCAGGCCCGCTTTGGCGTCGTATCCGATGCACAAAGAAGCGGGCACGTTCATTGCCTATTGGGATCGTTCATGGCTAGAAAATGCAAAGCGACTATGTCGACGGGCATTTCTTTGGCACTAATTTTCTGCATCGTGGCAACCACACTACTGTCAGGATGTGGCACATTGGGCGGCTGCAGTGGTAGTCCGAATTGGGAGGATGGCCCAACTTTCGTGGGCACGGACGAAGACACGGGCATCGTCATGAGAATGGAGACGAACCTCCGGGGAGAGGGATGTACCATAACAAGAAACCGCGCCGTGGTAAGACTCCCGAGCGAGGCGGAGTTTTCCACAGACAATGGTGCATTTACCTTCACTAGAGACGAGAGTCGGCAGATCGCAGCCTACTATGATAACGTCCCTGAAGTAGTGACCATTGAGAACCCCATCGTTCTTTTTGACATTCACTATCCGGATCGGACGATCACACCTGGTTTCATCGAAATCGCAGACGAATCATATGAAGTTCGATGGACAAAAGAGATTGAGTTCAGGCGCGAATAGACGATCCAGGCCCTAAGCTGTATTGGCCGGAAGTGCTGCAGAATCAAGTTTTGCGAATTCCATCTTTTCACTTTGGTTCAGTTTGACTCCATTCACGGTTAAGAACGTTTCCGAACGCGCTTGGGCGCTTTTTTCGATCCAGCTGCCGTGCGCGCACGACGCGCGGCCTTCGCCGCCGCCTCAATCGCCGAGATATAAGGTTTGAGCCGCTCCACGCGACTTAAGGTATTTTTCACTTCTTCCAACTTCTTGCGAAGCGTCGAGAGCTCCGAGTTCTTGATCTCATCCAGACGTTTCTTGAGGTTTTGAAGATCGCGTTGCGTCGGAACCTCCATCGTCTTGAGCACCGCTTTGACGTTGGCTTCGATCCCCCTTCGGACGGAATGAAAAAAACGCTCGATTTGCGGATTCATCATGAGTTCCTCCCGGCGCTCAGGCCATTCTTTTACACCCCTCAGGCGACAGCACAAGCCCATGTTTTCTTTGATGAACCGGTTAGGCGTTGTGTAGTATCGAGTCGCATGCCGCTGCGATTCCCGTCACTGATTTTTTTTGGAAGTCTTTTGGGTCACCTCTCGACGGGGGGGGGACTTGTATCTACCGTTCAATGCGCCGTGGAATGGGCAAGACCCCAGCTCGAAATCGCGGATACCTGGCGCGTGCGGGGCGAGGTCATTTCGATGGGGCAGAATCCGATCGGTCAAAAGGAACTCGATCGGATTCTGGAACTCCGCGATCGATATCGGCTCACATCTCTGCCGGAGGTTTCGGTGGCGTTGCTCCGGGAAGTTCAGGAGGTCCGCCGGACGTATCCGGACCGCGCGGAAACTCTGCTCACGTACGCCGAGAAAATGTCGCCCGACTTTGTCACGGCCGATTATTTTCACTGCGCTCTCGGCGTATCCCCTCGGGGTGCGTGGGAATCGATTCAACGGTGTGTGAAGGGTTTTCGGAGCGACCTGTACACCATCGACGGCCAATTCCGAATATTTTCCGATATGGTGGCGGTGTTGTTTGCGGCTATTGCCTTGGCCTCTGCCGTTTTCGCGACTTACCTGATCCTCAAATACGCCGCTCCGGTCAGTCACGTGTGGGCGCATAATTTACGAGGCTTGTCGCCGTTCGGGGTGATGGCCCTCACGCTGGCCGTCATGTTCGCTTCCTGGCTGGCGATCGGATGGTGGGGAGCGGCGATTTTGCTCTTGTATTTGTTGTGGCGCCATATGGACGCCGGAGAACGTGTCGTGACCACTTTGCTTTGGATTCTCGGATTGACCCTGCCGGCTCTGTTTTATTTTCCCGCGCTCCATCTTCAATATGAAAAGGGAGTCGGAGCGCTGCTGGAGCGACCTCTCGAAGGAGCCGTCGGGTTGCCGGAACGCGCCGGGCGCCTTCAGACCTGGATTGCAAGGCATCCCGACGATGGAGAAGCCTTGCTGGTGGCGGCGAGGATTGATCGAAGCACCGGCCGAATGCGCAGTGCTCGGGAGCTCTTAATGCAGGCGAACAAAGCCCGACCCCAGTGGCACAAGCCGATTACGAATCTCGCCACACTGGATTTCTTGGAAGGTAATATATCCGCGGCCATCTCGCACCTCCAGCAGGCGATCGCTCTGGCACCGCAAGCCATGGTCCCGCAATTCAATTTGGGAAAGATTTTTTATAAGGAAACCCGTCTCGACGAGGGACTCGCGGCGCTCAAAAAAGCTAAAAACATCGATTCCGCCACCTTCACAACGCTGGACAAGGCCAGCGTTGAGGGCGACCCGAATCGTTTTCTGGTGGATGAAACGCTGAACGCCGGTGAACTTTTCGACCGCATTTGGCGGATCACCCCCGGCGTTACATCCGCTCGCAACGGAATCCAGGGAGGACTCTTTCCCCTCCTCCCCCCCTTGGCGTATTGGATCTTCCTGGTGCTGGCTTACATCGGCGCCGTGACCTATTCGATTCTCCGGCCGCCTCCGCGCCTTCCGAGGGCTTGTTCCAAATGCGGCGTGCCCTCGTGCGGCTTCTGCGACCCGGCCATCGAACGCGAATCGCTTTGCGTTCAGTGTTACCACATTTTCGTTCGTCTCGAGTCGATCGACCCGGATGCTCGGCGCCAGAAAGATCGGCAGATCGCCCGTTACCGATTTCTCCGGGACGTTCAGGAACGTTGGTCGGGAATCCTGATTCCAGGGTTTCACGCGTTTTTCCGCGGCACCTACGGACGAGCGACACTTTGTCTATTGCTGGGAGCCGGCTTTTTTGTTCCCTTCCTCCGTTCGAAGCCGTTTCTTTTGTCGCCTTTCGCCTTCGTCGGCCTACCTTCGTTTCCGTGGATTTGGATCGCCGCGTCGGGCCTCGGGTTCGTGTATTTCGTTTCTCTGGTGGATGCGATCCGGCATTGAACTATGGCGCTCAAGGGAACACTAAAAGATTTCGCCGTGGCCGACATCTTTCAATTGATCGGCCAGCAACAAAAATCGGGCTCGCTGTACGTGCGAACAACGGAAAAGGAAGCCCATATCGTCTTTGATCAGGGGAAAGTGGTTCTCGCAACGTTTCGTAAGAGCGATGAGGATTTCCTGCTGGGAACCATGCTGTTGCGCGCCGGCGTCATCAGCGCCGAACAACTGGCGCGGGCGATTGAAAATCAGAAAGTCACGTTGCGCAGCATCGGCGACATTCTGAAATCGGACGGAGCCATCAATGCCCGCACGTTAAGCGAATTCGTCAACCTGCAGCTTAAGGAGATTCTCTTCCGCATTTTTCAGTGGAAAGAAGGGTTTTACGAATTTGTGGCCGAGCAAATCCAGTACAATAGGGCGATCATCAAGCCGCAGGCCGCTGAAGCCGTGCTCATGGACGGTTTTCGAATGCTGGATGAGTGGCCGAGCGTTCTGGAACGAATCGGAACGCTGGAGGCGGTGTTTCGCCCGCTGGAGGCGCCCGCAGGATCAGAGGCAACACTGGAAACCACGGACGAGGACGTTGAACCCTCTTTTGATCTGACCGACGACGAAAGCGACGGTGCGGACAAAGTCAAAGAACGAGGCCTTTCTGAGGAAGACCGAAAAGTTCTGGCCATGCTGGACGGCCATCGTTCGCTTCAGGAAGTCATCTATACAAGTCGATTGGGCACGTTTGAAGCCTCTCGAGTCGTCGCCGAACTGCTCTCCCGGGGGAGGGTGGCCAAGGTCGATCAGCTCGCCCAAACGCGAATCGATACGCATCTTCTGCGGACCCGCTCGAAAGGAACCAAGGAGTGGCTTGAATCTTCGGTGCGGCTTCTCTTGTTCGTGTTCGCTCTGGCGCTCGTTCTGCCAATCCTGGCTTTCGGCATCCGTTCCGATTGGTCCGCACGCTATGCACTCCCCGAAAAAGCTCCTGGAGGCCTCTTGGAAGAACGCGCGTCGTTTGACGAACTCGCGCGCGCCATGGAACGAAATCGGCTCGGCGAATCGATATCCGTGCAATACGTGGAACATGGGCGATTTCCCATGACATTGGAGGGAATCGCCCCGGGGGATTTTGCTTCCCACTGGAATTACACACCGTTCAGCGATCATTACGTGTTGACCGAGAAACGGTTGGCTCCGTGAGCGAGACATCGGTCCACCTGGAGGACAGGAATATCGCGCGCATCGTCTTCGGCGAACGCGACCGGCACATCGAACAGATCGAAAAAGCACTGAAGATTCAGATTCAGCTCCGTGGCACGGATCTCACGATCCGAGGTTCCGCCGGCGCCTGCCAGGCCGCCAGCAAGCTGGTGCAGGAACTCTATTCGTTGGCCGAGCATGGATACGCCATCAAGCCCCCGGACGTGGAACAAGCTCTGCGCATCCTTCAAAACAATCCGGGCCAGCCCCTGGGCGATATTTTTCTCACCGCCGTCACGACCTCCACGCGCAATCAGGCCATCACCCCTAAGACGCTGATGCAGAAGCAGTACACCGAATCGATTCAGAAAAACGACGTCGTGTTTGCGTGGGGCCCGGCGGGCACCGGAAAGACCTACCTCGCCATGGCGATGGCGGTTTCTTTCCTACTTGAGCGCGAAGTCGATCGGATCATTCTCACCCGACCGGCCGTGGAAGCCGGAGAAAAGCTCGGATTTCTCCCCGGCGATCTTGCGGAAAAGGTCAATCCGTACCTTCGCCCGCTTTACGACGCACTTCATGACATGATGGAATTTGAAAAGGCGGAAAAATTAGTCGAACGCGGCGTGATTGAAGTCGCCCCACTCGCTTTTATGCGAGGCCGGACGCTGAATCACTCCTTCGTTATTTTGGACGAAGCGCAGAATACGACGTCGGAACAAATGAAGATGTTTCTGACGCGGCTCGGATTCGATTCCAAGGCCGTCATCACGGGGGACATCACTCAGATTGATCTGCCCAACGGCAAAACCTCCGGATTGGTGGAGGCGATCGGGATCCTCCGGTCCATCGACGGGATCGGCTTCGTCGAATTTTCAGACCGGGACATCGTCCGCCATCCGCTCGTTCAAAAGATCATCAGCGCTTACGACAAAGCGGGGACACCCCGAGGATAATAATCGTTGAACCGCGTGATCGTTCTGAATCAGACCCGCCGGGAAGATCTTGCTCGGCGACTCCGATGCACGCTCCTGCGTGCTCTTCGTCACATCCGCCTGAAGAACACGGAAGTTTCCCTGGCCCTTGTGTCGGACCGAAAGATTCAGCGGCTCAATCGGCGGTACCGAAAAACCAATCGCCCGACGGATGTGCTTTCCTTCGCCCAGGAAGAATCTCCAAAGCATGGAGCTCGTTTGCTGGGCGACATCGTTCTCTCGGTTCAGTCCGCCCGTCGTCAAGCGCACGAGCGAAAGTGCTCGCTCGAAGAAGAATGTGATCTTCTGGCCGTGCACGGACTGCTTCATCTTCTAGGCCACGATCACGCAACGGCGAAAGAAGCGACGGTCATGTTCGGCCTTCAGGATCGCATTTTGCGAGGGATTCGCCGCCGTGCGTAAGCGAATTGCCCTCCCCTCCAGCATTCTGCTCACCGCTCTCTCGTATCCGCTGGCCCTCTACACCCCCAACCTGGCTCCAGCCTGGGTATCCAGCGTCGTCGTGTGGTTTGCCCTGGTTCCCCTTTTGCTCTCCTTGCATCGTGCGACGCCGGGAGAGAGTTTTCGCTGGGGATACATCTACGGCCTGTTTGCGAACGGTGCGGCGCTCTTCTGGATCATTATCGCGATGAGAAAATACGGAAATCTGTCTTGGCTCCTTTCGGGTTCCATCCTTTTCTCCTTGATCGCCGAACTGGCGTTCTATCCGGCGGTAACATTTTGGACGATGGCGCGGCTTCGGAACTTCGCCCCTGCCTGGCTCGTGGGGGCTCTCTCTTTCACGTTATTGGAATGGACGCGCGTCTACATGCCGCTGGAAGGCTATCCGTGGATCACGCCCGCCTACGGTCTTTACGGCGATTCTTGTCTGATCCAGATCGTAGAATGGACCGGCGTGGCCGGACTTAATCTCCTGATTTTCACTTTCAGTTTCAGCCTTGCGGATTCGCTGACCCGAAAGGAGGAACGGCGGTTGTCCGCGATTCCGGCGCTCGTCGCGGTCGGAGCGATGATCGCCGCAGGGCATCTGTACGGCTTTATTCGGCTTCGTACGTTTGATTCGGTTTCGACGGTCGACTCTTCCGTTCGCGTCTCGTTGATTCAAGCGAACATCCCTCAGGACAGTAAATGGCAGAGTGCTTCGCGATCCCAAATCTTCGAGAAATACGGCAGGCTGACCGCCGCGGCTGTGGCCCGAGACTCGGACCTGATTGTCTGGCCCGAAGCGGCGTTCCCGCTGACCGTCGCGTCATCGACTTCCGCCTTTCCAATCCTTCGCGAAACGCTGGGAGAGGCGGATCTCGTGCTCGGCGCCGCCACCTGGGAACGAGCGGGTGACCGAGAACTCTATCGAAACTCGGCCTTTATCGTCGGACCGGATGCTCGAGTGAAACTGCGTTACGACAAGCGGCATTTGGTCCCCTTCGGAGAGTACGTCCCCTTTTCGGATATCCTTCCCACGCAGAAGTTCGTGCCGGCCGTCGCGGGGAATTTTGTCAAAGGGGGAGTCCCCATTCTCGCGACAGTCCCCCGAAGGCCGGACGCGCGTTACGGCATTCTGATCTGTTATGAGGTGCTGTTCCCCGACTTGGCCGTGGATCTCGTGCGCGGAGGGGCCAATTTCCTCGTCAACATCACGAACGACGCTTGGTTCGACGAGACTTCCGGACCGTACCAACACGTGGAATTCGGGCGCTTTCGGGCCATTGAAACCCGGCGACCGATCGTCCGAGCCGCGAACACGGGAGTGACCGCATGGTTCGACGCAAGGGGAAACATTCACGACACCACTTCGTTGTTTACGGAAGGCCTCGTCACGACCGATATTCATCCGAGGCGGGAAATGACTTTTTACGTACGGCACCCGCAGTTCATCCCGCACGTGGCCGCAATGATTCTTTTGATCGCCGGACTTGGCTTCTTCCGCCGACGCTCGTAAAAGTAGAAACAACGTCGTGGGAAAACTCGTTGTTCAGTTCCTGCTCTGCGTATTCGGGACGGTGGGACTTATGCATCTCATTCCGTCCTACTATCGCGTGCGCCAGACTTATGAAGTTTCATCCTCTCGAAGCGACATCGGCATTGATCCGCAGCGGATCACAGCCACTCTTCAGGAGAAGATCCGCGAATCGGGGATCGACGGCTCGGCCGTCCGAACGCTTGCCTGTACCTCTCCCGAAGGCCCCTCGCTTCGTCGAACCTGCCTTTTGGAGGCTGAGCGGCGGCGCCCGGCGCAGCAGATCGCTCAACTTTTCACCTCAACGCTTCCGAACCATCTGGGCTGGATCGAAATCCCAGTATTGGATCAACGCATCGAAACGGCCGACCGTCGGATCTCTTCCGCGAAAACCGAGATTGAGGCGCTCCAATCGGAGTGGAAGGAACTGGAGCCTACCGAAGCCCAGGATCGAGCGAGAATCGAACAGGCGCGCCGGGACCGGGACCGACTCGCCACCGAAATTGAAAACCGCACCAACCAGTTGCACATCCTCGAAGAAGCTTTGAGCCGGCCCACCGAAGTTGCCCATCGATCCCTTTTTGAAAAGAAACGAACGGACGTGACCGCATTGGTTGATGAGGTTCGTCCACGGCTTGAGGCCGCGGAGAAAACCTTAGCCGAGGCCACCGTTCCCGAAAATCGACGGAAGGCCGTACAGGAACGGTTGAACGAACTACGCTTCTCCCTGGACGACCTGAACGCACAAATCGCTATGTGGCGACAGCGAAAGTCGGACAATCCGAGCGCTAAAATCGTAGCCGACCCCGACACCTTCCAATTGGTGGCGATCGGCCCTCCGGCGATCCTTGAACCGATTCGAGACGGAACGCATTTCTTCTGGTCTATTCCTCTCGGAATTTTGTTTTTCGTGCTTCTTTGGGCCGGTCTCGGGTTACGTGATCGCCTCGATACGTTCTCCACTTCCGAAGAAGTTGAAAAAGAAACCGGATTACGCCTCTTAGGTCGACTTCCATAAACCAGCAGCCTGCTCTAACTGCCTGAACGGACTGAGACATGCGGGGGCCGGGTGCCGCAGCTTCGCCACCCTTGAATAGTGCGATGCGTCTTTTTATATATCAATATATTCAGCTAGTTACAAATTAACTCGGCGTGGCATATTGATTGCGTTTTCCCCTTGTCGTATGAGTATGTCGCTCTCTCCCCACAGGGGGTGGAGCGGAAAATGAGGAGCTGAACATGAGATCGAAACTAAAGATTTGGATGGCGGCATCGGCTGGAGCAGGCCTTCTTTTCGCCGGATGCGGCAGGGAAGACACGAACCGGCTCGGAAATTTCCAAAACCTCAGTGGATTCCGGGTCATCTTTACAGACCCCGGCTACAACGCCGAGATGGTGCCTTTGGATTCCCAAATTCGAGTTCAGTTCAGTGAACCGATCGACCAGGCCAGCGTGACCGGCAGCGTGAAGGTCACCGAAACGATCGGTCAAGATGTGAAGGACATCACGCAAGAGGGATCCCTCTCGATACAAAACAGTTCCATGTTGATATTTGCTCCCAGCCGGCAATTTGTCCGAGACGCGATGTACCAGATGACGATTTTCACGGGATTACGGTCATTGACGGGGAACAGTCTCCTGTATCAGACGCTCGTTCCCTTCTACACCGGCCTCCGCAGCGACAGCACCGGTTTCGGCGTCATTTCCGTGGCCGGTCCGCCACAAGTTGTGAGCCTGGATGTTTATCAAGGCTCCGGTGTGTGCCTAGCGTTTACGGTGGAGTTCAACGAGGATCTTTCCTCGGTTCCGACAGCCAAAATGGACGTGCGAGCAGGCGTTCCCTTTGTCGGCAACGGTTTCGTGACACGCACCGAACTCCTGTATGCGGCTCCAATTTACCCCGACAATTATCGTCAGTTTTGGCTGGTTCCTGGGAACCTCGGATGTTCACAGGACATGTGTGATGCCGGGACCGAGCTCGAAGTGAAGGTTACGAATGCCATTGACCGTTCCGGGGAAAGGTTGCTAGACAATGCGAGCAGTGATGAACAATTTAAGACCCCAGGCGATTATCTCTGCATGTAATAAGGGAGCGCTGATCGGCGTTCTCCTGGTGAACGTGGCGGCGGGAGTCCCCCTCGCGCTTGCGCAAGAATCGGGAGGATTCAGCCGAACGCGCCTGACCCAGATCGCTCCCGTTTCAAAATCGCCGAACTCGAAGAATTCATGCTTGAGTTTTGAGGCGGCATTTTCGGGACCCCTCAAAGAGAAGCCGAACGCCATCGTCGATATCGAAAATCTCCATACAATCGAAGGGGTGATCTCGATCTTGATGAACGTATCCCAGCAATCGAAATCGCGCTACCGGCTGGATTTATTCACCGATGACGAAGCGTGCAAAGCTTTGATCAGCAATAAGGACGATAACATCTCCGTCACGGTTGACGGAGGCACCGGGAGCGACGGCCTGCCGATTCTCCCCGACGAGCGAAACTTCAAAGCCGGCCGCTTCCAAAAACGTTAGTTTATTCCAATCCCTGATTTTTGAGCCTTTAACAACGGGTAATTAGTGCCGATAAAGCGCGGCGTGATCGCTGCCGGCGGCATTCTTAAAAAACCGTTCGATTCCCCGAGCGATGGCCTGACTTAGAGCCAGCTGATATCGATCGTCGCGAAGACGCTTTTCTTCGGCCGGATTTGAAATAAAGGAAGTCTCCACCAGGATCGCCGGCATCTCGGCACCGGTGAGCACATAGAATCGGGCGCTGCGGACACCGAGGTCCTCCACATCCCGATACCTCGCCCCGAGTTCCTTCAATATCCCGCTCTGAACGTAACGGGCCAAATCCGTCGATTGAACCGTATGAAAGTTCTTGATCATCGATGCTTTCATCACTTCCAAATACCGGTCTTCCGGTTCGGCCGGGGAGGTCGCGGCGTCCGCTATCCATCCCAGATTCTCGCGCAAGGCGACGCGCAACGACTCTTCATCGTCGGCGTTGTTCAAGAAGTACGTGGACACACCACCCGCTTGCCTCTTAGGGCTGGCGTTCGCATGAATCGACACAAAAAGGTCGCCGTTCCAAGCATTGGCCATTTTCGTGCGTTCGTTCAACGGAATGAACCGATCATCCCTTCTGGTCATATAAACTTCGTAGTTGGATTGGTTACCCAACACGTCGGCCAGTTTCTTTGAAATCGCCAGCGTGACATTTTTCTCCAAGGTTCCGCGCTTGCCCGTGGCTCCGTGATCCTCGCCCCCGTGTCCCGGATCGATAACAATCTTGAGAGGTCGCTTCTTCTCCGTTCTGACCGCGACGCTCGGAGGAACGGTTGTCGGCGCTGGCGAAACTTCTTCCATCGGCTGCAAAACAGCCTCGGATTGGACTTGTGGCGTAGTCCCGCCGGCCAAAGAAACGCCCAAGCGGGTCGCCAGGGGGATTTGCACGTCTATCCCTCCTTCCGCAACCAGGGCCTGGATTCTCGAAGCGTCCGAGGGATCGGCAAGGTCAAAGACCACACGGACGGAACTCTTCGTGTATTGCCCAAAGCGGACCTGCTTGACCGGGAGATCCGATTCGATCGTCGGCGTGGCTAATTCCCGGTCCAGGCGCGCTTCGGAAATTTCCACGTAGTAACGCGGCGGCATCTGATTTTCGGCGTCCGCGAGCAAACTTTTTGTTGTGTACGGCCGCGGCGCCGTGAGGCGGATTCGAAACGTCACCGCCTCCGACTCTCGATTCACGTTCACGGTCGTCAGTGTGGCCCGTGTATCTCCCGGTGATACACTCTGCGCCCCGTTAAGGCGCGCGATCATGTCTCCATCCGGATATTCCCGTCGGATCCGTTCCGCGGTTTCATCTTTGCACCTCTGGTCGTGAAAGATGCTGCCGCAAATATCGCTCACTTCGAATAGGGCGTCGTCCGCCAGATGACTTTGGGGAAACTTCTGCACAACTTCTCGGAAATGATGAAGAGCTCGAGTCGCCTGATCCCGGTCTCCGTCCAGGTCGGCCAGATCCCGGTAGATGGCACCAAGGTTAAAATGAGCGCTCGTGACGTTGGCGTGACGGGGGTAGGTGTTCAGAAACTTTTGAAGTTCACTGGCCGCTTGAAGGAGTTCCCTCCGTTTGATCGCCGTAGAGTTTACAGCCCGGCCCGAGAAATATCGGCTGCGTCCCCGTTCAAAAAGACGAGCGGCGGGATCCGCTCGGACGGCCGACACATTGGCCGCCAGACCGCATAAGAGTCCCACAAAGATCCAGATTCGTTTAAGCATCGGCGGAATAAGAAGCGGTGGACGAAAGAATTATAACAGATTCAGTCGGTTATGCGAAAGCGGCCACACCAGGCATACAAAAGATCGGATGCTTCTTTGGGAGACATCGCGTCAGGATTCGTGCGGCCAAGCTCATCCAGAAGCTCATCCGCCATCCGACGGAACAGATCGAGTTGACCGGTCCGCGGGGCTTCGTTGGCGGAGGAAGCCAGGACGGGGTGGCCCATTGCGTCAAGTTCGCTTCGCTCCAGATTCTTAAGAATTTCCCTCGCCCGAGTGATCACTGACGCGGGAACTCCGGCCAGTTGCGCTACTTCGATTCCGTAGCTTCGATTCACCGCCCCTTCCGTTAACGTGCGCAAGAAGACGATCTTATTCCCCCACTGTTTGACGGCGACGTTTAAGTTTCGAACTCGCGGCTTTGTTCGGGCAAGGTCCGTCAGTTCGTGGTAGTGCGTCGCGAAAATCGTCTTCGCTCCGAGCCGGTCATGAATTTCTTCCGCCACCGCCCAGGCAATAGACAGGCCATCGAACGTGGACGTCCCGCGACCGATTTCATCCAAAAGCACGAGAGACCGATTCGTGGCGTTCCGAAGAATGTTCGCCGTTTCGTTCATTTCCACCATGAACGTCGACCGTCCGCGGGCTAAATCGTCGGACGCCCCCACGCGCGTAAAAATTTGATCCACCAGCCCGATC